>CAJXLG010000393.1 GCA_913055885.1 uncultured Rhodospirillales bacterium | reverse complement strand
CCTCCAGAGTGGCGGTGTCGCGCTGCGCCACGTCGGCCAGCGACGCGCGCAGGTCCACGGCGCCGTCGCCGTCCATGTCCGATTCCAGAAGGACGTCCGCCGCTTCGCGGATGCGGTTGTGGTCCATGATGACGTCCGTGTGCATGGTGTTGGCCTCGGGATCGCCCACGTCGAACCGGTACAGGTATTCGGCGACGGCGCCCGACCCGTAGGCGCGCCACACCACGGGATGGCCGGCGCCGGGCACACGCCCCGTGCCGGCATAGGCTGTCAGGTCCACGGTCCAGCCGCCGCCCGTGCCCACGGCGCGGCCGGGATCGCCGGGGTCCACCATGCCGCCGCGCTCGCCGGCCCAGGCGGCCACCTGCGCCAGCCGCGCCGGCGGCAGGGCCTCACCGCCCGTGGTGGTGGTGAGGACTTCCAGGGTGCCCGCCGACGGCCGGCGCACCAGGACGCCGTAGGTCTGGCCGAGGCTGTTTTCGTCGGATGCCGCGTCGCCCACGTAGCCGGCCGCGCGCAGGGCGGCGAAGTCGATGGCCACGGGCCCGCCCGAAGCCGAACTCGCCACGTCGGCGAAGTTGTCCGTGACGTAGCGTTCGGCGGCATCGGCCACGTCGGCCAGGCGTTCGGCCAGGTTGGCGTCGCGGCCGTCCAGGCGGAGCTTGGTGTTCAGACGCATGGCGCCCGCCATGAGCAGGCCGAAGATCATCAGGCCGATGGCCAGCTCGATGAGGGTGAAACCGCGCCGCATGCCCGCCTCCCTACACCCGCGTGGTCACGGCCATGACGCCCCCGGGCGTCCCGGCCGCCACGGGCAGGTCGGCGAGCGCCGACGGGTCCGCCACGGTGCCCGCCGCCACCACCCCCACACCAATATCGCCCGGCCACACGGCCACCAGGGCACGCCGGAACAGGCCCAGCGGCACGGCAATCTCGCCGTCCGGGGCGTGGGTGGTGACGACGCCGCCGGCGTCCACGCGCGACACCCAGGCCCGCGTCGGGCCGCCCACGGCGGCCGGCCAGGGCAGGGCGGCCGCATCGATGATTCCCGTGTAGCCGGGATGCGCGCGCGCCCAGGTGCGGGCCATGGCGTGCTGAGCGATCATGTTGCGGGCCTGGGCGCGGGCCGGCGGCGGGCCCGCCAGGGGGTCGGCGGCCGGCGGCTGGACGGCCACCAGCCCCAGGGCCAGGGCCAGCGGGAAGGCGACGGCCAGGAGCAGCGGCATGGCCGTTACATCTTCATGAGGGTGAAGGTGACGCTGTTGCTCGGGCCCTCGCGGTCACACTCGGCGCCGGCGTCGGCGACGCTCACGGGCGCCCCCACGGCGCGGCCGTTGATGGCCACGTCCACCAGGCCACCCGCGCCCTGGCCGCCCACCTCCACCTGCGCGATCTGGGAACAGGCGTCCAGGGGCATGTTGGTGGTCTCGATGTCGAAGCGGGTGTCATCGGCCGTGATGGCGATGGGCCCGCCCCAGGCGTTCTGGATGGCGTTGTTGTTGACCATGCGGTCGGGCACGCTGCCGTAGTCCAACAGCTCGCCCGTGATGTCGCCGTTGCCCATGGAGCTGGAGGTGGAATAGGTCTGGCGGACGCGCTCGGCCAGGAGGTTCAGTTCCTGCTTGCCGTTGAGCAGCTTGCCGCTGCCCGCCGTCTCGCCCTGCATGCTGATGATGGTGACGATGAGCCCGCCGATCACCGCGAGGGCGATGGCCAGCTCGATGAGGGTGAAGCCTTTCCGCTTTCCCGTGGTCGCTTCGCCGGGCTGTCCGGGGATGGCCTGGTCCTGTGTCATGGTCCGTTCTCCTCACGCGGGGGTCAGTAGCCGGACTGCCCCATGAGCTGTTCGATGATGGCGTAGAACCCCTGGCCGCCGCGCAGGAACAGGAAGCCGATGGCCGCCAGGGCGATGGTGCGCAAAAGGGTGCTCATGGCCGCCAGGGACTTCTCGCCCTGTTCCGTCCAGGTGTCGGCCAGGGCCTGTACGGCTTCTTCCGTTCCGCCGGTCT
>CAJXLG010000392.1 GCA_913055885.1 uncultured Rhodospirillales bacterium | reverse complement strand
CCACCCCACCTCGGCCGAGGAGTTCACCACCATGCGCGAACCCCGCCCCGACCCCGACGCCGGCGGCGAGGAGTAGGCCGCCGCCCGCGAAAATGCCCCCGCCATCCCGGGGGAGGATGGCGGGGGCCAGGGGCGCGGTTGCCGGCGTCGGGGGAACGCCGGGGACCGGGAGGCCGGGCGAATGAACGCCGCCCGGGGTCAGGTGTTCCGCATGCTCTTGACCCAGCCCTCCATGGTCTCGTTGGCGAGTTTCATGGGCGCTTCCAGGAAGCTCACGTGGAAGTGGTCGCCCATGTCCGCCACGCCGATGGAGCGCGGCCGCACGGAGAGGACGTCCGGGTTGGGCAGGGCCTTGCCGAAGCAGAACACCACGTTGCGGGCGGCCTTCATGTCGGGGTTGATGTCGCCGCCGATGGCCTGGGTGTGGGCGTAGTGATCGAAGGTGGCCACGTAGGCAATGCCCGGGTCCGCGTCGATGCGCGCCTTGAGGAAGTCCACCACGTCGTCCGCGCTGGCGAGGGTGGTTTCGCTCTTGGCGATGTCGGCGTGGAACACCGGATACTTTTCCATCAGCACTTTCTGCTGCACGACGGACCTCCTTCGATGATCACCCACATGGACGCGACCGCCCCGGGGGAACGCAGCGCGGGCGGACCGCCCCGACCGGTTACGCACCCTGCCAGGGGATGGGCGCGGGCATCATTGCGAATTCGCAATCGGGGGGCAGGCTGAAGTCTTCCCATTTTTTTCCTATCACAACTATCGCGCTTGCAGGTCGTCTTTCGAGGCCATGCCTGGAGGCATGGCACCTCAAGACGACGAACAAACGAAGAATTACGTTTGGCGTTCGTTACCCTGAGATGGAAGGACGTCGTCCTGAGGTGCCGCGCCACCGGCGCGGCCTCGAAGGACGTTGTCCTGAGGTGCCGCGCGTCCGGCGTGGCCTCGAAGGACGTTGTCCTGAGGTGCCGCGCCACCGGCGCGGCCTCGAAGGACGTTGTCCGACGGACGTTTCGGAAAAAACGGGGAGACCCTAGCCCGGATTTCGGGGCGGGAATCAAAAAGGCGCCGCCGCCCCGCCAGGCGGGACGGCGGCGCCCGTAACGCCCGCCGTATGGGCGGCGGTTACTTCTTGGACTTCAGGTAGGCGATGACGTTCTGCCGATCCTTCTTGCCCGGCAGCTTGAAGGTCATCTTGCTGCGCACCTGCTTGCCGGCCTTGTCGGACAGGAACTTGGACGGGGCCTTGAGGTAGGTCATCAGGGTGTCCTCGTTCCAGGTCCAGCCGGCCTTGTCGCAGGCCGCCTTGTAGCCGCCGCCGTAGCTGAACTTGTCGCTGCTGCCGCACTTGCTGCCGAAGGCACCGTACAGGTTGGGGCCGATCTTGGGCGCGCCGCCTTCCTTGATGGTGTGGCAGGCCATGCAGCGCTTGAACACCTTCTTGCCCGCGTCGGCACTGCCCGCCGCCATGGCGGAGCCGGCGCTCATGGCGACGGCGGCGGTGGCGGCCACAGCCAGGGTCTTGAGCTTCATGGTCCGTTTCCTCCTGAACTTATCACTGACGGTTCAAAGGTTCGAAGCGGGCCGGCCGTGCCCGGGGCGCGTCCGGCCCTTCCTCCCGTTCGGAACCCTCGACCACAAAAAGTTTGCCCCTTGCGGCCGACCGTAAAGAAACCGAAACCGCGCCCGCTTGGCAAGAGCGGATTGCGGGGTCAGCGATCCCCCTCGCGGCCGCCGGCGGCGTAATAGCGCCGCGCCGCCTCGGTGCGGTTCGCGACGGCCAGCTTGCGGAAGAGCTGATGCACGTAGGCCTTCACGGTGCCCTCGGTGAGCCCCTGCTCGCGGGCGATCTCCTTGTTGGACAGGCCGCCGGCCACGGCCTCCAGCACGACGCGCTGGCGCGCCGACAGCGCCGGCAGCAGGTCCGCCGTATCGGCCTCCGCCGGCGGCACCACCAGGAACTGCGGCCGCCCCGACAGGATGCTTTCCACGGCCCGCGTCACCTCGTCG
>CAJXLG010000391.1 GCA_913055885.1 uncultured Rhodospirillales bacterium | reverse complement strand
CGTGAGCGGCCTCGAAGGCCTCACTCTCGGTCCAGGCCTCGAAATCGTCCAGAGAGTCCCACTCCGTCATCGAGACGTAAGTGGTCGTCTCCTCGGTCGCGGGTTCGAGGAGCTTGAAATTCCGGAAGCCGTCGAACTGCTCGATGGCCCCCTCGCGGTTCGCGAAGCGCTTGAGGAACTGCTCCTCGTGGCCCTCAGCGATCTCGAAACGGTTCTGAACGACGATCATACCACTGCTACCAGGGGCTGATGGAAAGCTTTGGGGGCGGGAAGGGGTCGCCCTCGGCAGCGCCCTACTCGACTGGCACGCCGTCGGGCTCCGGATCGACGCCAGTCGAGAGGTCGTACTCGTCCTGGAGCCGCCGGATCCGGTCGCGGATGTCCGCCGCGAGCTCGAACTCCAGGTCCGCGGCGGCGGCCTCCATCCGGTCCTCGAGCTCCTCGACCAGGGCCTGGGCCTCACGGCGGAGCAGCGCCGCGACTACGGGGCCGAGGGCCGGCGCGACCGGCCCCTGCCGCGCCGCGGGGAACAGCCCGAGGAAGAGCAGGTCGTGGGCCGCCGTCCCCTCGTGGGGCCTGCCCTCGTGGAGGCCAACAAGATCGGCAACCAGGTCATACCGCCGGAGATCACGCCCGCGCTGGCGGAGCGGGGCACGGAGACCTACGAGAGCCGCCAGCAGGAATATCAGGAAGCCGCCGGGGAACGTCGATAGCCTTCCCGGGCGCTTCGGGAGATGAATCATGGTGGATGCCATCGCCACCGCAACATCGGGCCTGCAGGCCGCCAGCCAGCGCGTGGCCCAGTCCGCCCAGAACGTCGCCAACGTCAACAACCGCGCCCCCCTGCCGGCGGAGGGCGAGGCGTACCAGGGCTATGAGCCCGGCCGCATCACCACCAGCAGCCAGGAACCGGGCGGCGTGCGGGCGCAGTCCGAGCCCGTGCGCCCGGCCTACCGGCCGACGCCCGCCCTGGGCGATCCCGGCGCGGAGGCCGAGGCCCGGCCCAACGTCAACCTCGCCGAGGAGGCCGTCACCCAGATGACGGCCAGCCACGCCTACGAGGCCAATGCCCGGGTCATCGAGACGGCCAACGAGATGACGGGCACCCTGCTCAACACCCTCGGCTAGCCCCTTCGGCATAGGCGACACCGCCCACCGTATATCCTGCCAGGGCCCGGAATACCATTTCGGGGCGGTTGTCGCGGGTGTAGAATCGTGCAAGAAGGCGACGTGCGAGATTCGGGAGCGACATTCATGGCAAGCGACGACGCGGACGTGCCGCGGGCGCCCACGGGCATCGGTGGCCTGGACGCCGTGCTGGGCGGCGGCATGCCGGCCGGGCGGCCCACCCTGCTGGCGGGCGGTCCGGGGTCGGGCAAGACCCTCCTCGCCCTCATGGGGGCCTTCGCCGGCGCGGCCGGGCATGGCGAACCGGCGATCTTCGCCACCTTCGACGAAGAGCCGGAAGCCCTCATCGGCCATGCCCAGCGCCTGGGCTACGACGCCCGGGCGCTGGTGGACTCCGGCACGGTGGCCATCCTGGACATGCGCATCCCGCCCGACGTCGCCGTGGTGGGGGAACAGTTCAACCTCGAGGGCGTCCTGGTGCGCCTGGAGGCGGCGCTCCGGCGCACGGGCGCCCGGCGCCTGGTGCTGGATGCCCTGGACAACCTCTACAGCGTCCTGGGGGAATCGGGCGCCGTGGACCGCGAGATCGCCCGCCTGCTCGACTGGACCCGGGAACAGGGCGCCACCACGGTGGTGAGCGCCGGGGCGGGCGGCAACGGCGGCCTGGACCGGCGGCTGGAGGCCTATCTGGTGGACTGCGTCATCAGCCTGACCCAGCGGGTGGAGAACCGCCTCATGACGCGGCTCCTGCGCGTCGCCAAGTTCCGCGGCGCGGCGCACGCCACCAACGAGTTCCCCTTCCTCATCGACCAGTACGGCGTCACCGTCATGCCCGTCACCAGCGCGACGCCGCGTCGGGCGGGGGGCGAGGCCCGGCTGTCC
>CAJXLG010000390.1 GCA_913055885.1 uncultured Rhodospirillales bacterium | reverse complement strand
GCCGACAGCCGGTCGTCCAAAAGAGCCAGCACGTCGTCCGTGCCCTCGCCCGTCAGCGCCGCCGCCTCCACCGTCGTGGGCGAGCGCAGCGCCCGGTTGTGGACCATCTCGCGGGTTTCCGGTTCGAGCTGGTCCACCTTGTTGAGCACCTCCACCACCGTGCCGTTCTCCACGGCATTGCCCAGGCCGAGTTCCCCCAGCACGCCCTCCACGTCGGCCTTTTGCGCCTCTGTTTCCGGGTGCGAAACATCCCGGACGTGCAGGATGACCTCCGCCTCGTGCACTTCTTCCAGGGTGGCGTGGAAGGCGGCCACCAGCTCGTGCGGCAGGTCGGAAACGAAGCCCACCGTGTCGGACAGGATCACCTTGCGGCCCGAGGGCAGGACGAGCCCGCGCATGGTGGGGTCGAGGGTGGCGAAAAGCTCGTCGGCCACGCCCACGTCCGCCCGGGTCAGGCGGTTGAACAGGGTGGACTTGCCGGCGTTGGTGTAACCCACAAGGGCGATGACGGGGTACGGCACCTCGCGGCGGCCCTTGCGGTGCAGCTCGCGGGTGCGCTTCACTTCCGCGAGGCGGCGCTTGAGCCGGGTGATCTGGTCGTCGATCTGGCGGCGGTCCTGCTCGATCTGACTTTCGCCCGGGCCGCCGATGAAGCCGAGGGCGCCGCGCTGCCGCTCCAGGTGGGTCCACGAGCGCACCAGGCGGCCGCGCTGATAGGTGAGCCGGGCAAGCTCCACCTGGAGGGTGCCCTCCTTGGTGCGGGCCCGTTCGCCGAAGATTTCCAGAATGAGGCCCGTGCGGTCGAGGACCTTGCAGTTCCAGGCCTGTTCCAGGTTGCGCTGCTGCACGGGCGTGAGGGGGGCGTCCACGACCACCACCTCGGCGCCTTCCGCCTCGACCGCGGCCCGCACGCTGTCCACCGTTCCGCGTCCCAGCAGTGTCCCCGGGTCGGGCCGGCGCAGCCCCGCCACTTCCGCGTGCCGGACGTCCATGCCGATGGCGCGGGCGAGCCCCACCGCTTCGTCCAGGCGGGCTTCCGGCTTGCGGGCCGTGGCCGCCCCGTTCTCGCCGCGCTCGCGGTCGGGGTGGACGACGAGTCCCCGTGTTCCGGGACCGGCGGCCTGCCGCGTCTCGTTGATCAACTGGTGTTTTCGCCCTCGTCTTTCTGGTTGCCCGGCTCGAAGAGCTGAATGGGCGAGGAAGGCATGACCGTGGAGATGGCGTGCTTGTAGACGAGCTGCGTATGCCCGTCCCGGCGCAGGAGGACGGAGAAGTTGTCGAACCAGGTCACGATGCCCTGGAGTTTCACGCCGTTGACCAGGAAAACGGTCACGGGCGTCTTGTTTTTCCGGATGTAGTTGAGGAAAACATCCTGGACGTTCTGGGACTTCTCGGAGGACATCAGTTTTTCCCGCTGCCTCGTTTTGGTCTTTGTTTCGGCTTGGCGGGGTGCTCACCCGGCCCCGGGCCACGGTCGCGCGGACAACATCGTAGCCCGTTGGATAATGGGTAACACCGATTCAGCACGCAGGGAAGGCGTGGATCACCAGGACACAGGGCGGATTCCTGAATCGTTAGCGCAAGGTTAAGGAAGATCGATTCTCATGGCTAGGGACAGTGAAGGAGGCCCAGCCATGAGTATGAATCTTCTCGAACACATACAGCACGTTGAAGAGCCCCGGATTCCGGGAATGATAACGTATCCTTTAAATGAGATATTACTGACAACATTTAGCGCAGTGTTATGTGGAAGCGAGGATTTCGAGGAAATAGAGTTGTTCGGAAACGAACAAATTGAATGGTTACGTGAAATATTAGAATATGAAAGCGGTATTCCGCAGGCGCAAACGTTTCGCCAAATTTTCCGGGCGCTCGATCCGATTTCGCTTGAAAGCGCGTTTTCTTCTTGGTTTTCGCACTTACAGGAATATATTTCCGGAATAGCGATCGACGGTAAGACATTGTGTGGCTCAAAAAACAAAACTGATGGAAGCGATGCTCTACATGTGGTTTCGGCCTATG
>CAJXLG010000389.1 GCA_913055885.1 uncultured Rhodospirillales bacterium | reverse complement strand
GAAACCCTGCCGCGTCGCCGCCACCAGTTCGCCCAGGGCGGCGTGGTAGGGGTGATACAGGTGGCGGATGCGCGCCTCGCCTTCCGAAAGCGTCAGGCGGTGGTCGTAGATGGCCGCGCCCGACGCCACCACGCGCGGCACCGCCCCCAGGCCCGCCTTGACGCGGCGCGACGTGCTGTCCGCCGTGTCGGGAAGCGGCTCGCGGAACAACAGGGGGTCCAGCTCGTCGGCGGCGCGGTTCACGTCCAGGAAGGCGCGCGGGAACAACGCCGTGAGCAGCGGCACGCCCAGGTCCGGCGCGAAGGCCAGGATGCGGTCCACCCAGGCGTCCTCGGAACGCCGCAACGCGTCCAGGTCCAGCCGGCTCGCCTCGACGAAGGCGGGCGGATAGAAGCGTCCCGCGTGGGGCGCCGCCGCCACCAGCGGCAGCGCCTGTCGCGCCGGCCGCGCCACCCGGTAGCCCGGGGCGGGAATGTCGGCCACGACGGCATCGTCCGGCTGCGCCGGGCCGGTTGCCCCCCCGCGATCACAAGGCTGGTCCATGCGACGCTCCCGTGCTGTCCCCCGCGCCTATATGGGCGCGGCGGCCGCCCCTTGCCAAGCCCCGCCGAGCGCGTTATGTGTAGGGCCAGCCAGACGCGGGGCGCGTAGCTCAGTGGCAGAGCACTGTGTTGACACCGCAGGGGTCGCTGGTTCAAATCCAGCCGCGCCCACCAACACCAGAAAGGCCCGCCGGCGCCCGGCGGGCCTTTTGTTGTTACAGCCCCCGCAGGAAGGCCGGCCGCAGGCCGCTGCCCTGCTCGCGCGCCTGCGCCAGGGTCGCCAGCAACTGATCGCGGTGTTTGGGCAGCGTGCCCTTGAGGGGCAGGGCATTGGAGGCGTGGTTGCTGCGGAAGATGACCGGCTTGGGGGGATCGATGGCCGCCAGGAAGCGTTCCTGCTCCGCCAGCACCCCGGCGTCGTCCTGCGGCGCGAAGGGCTCGCCGAACCGCTCGTAAAACCGCTTTTCCGCCCCGGGCTCCAGGAACAATTGCAGCGTGGAGAGATAGGTGACGGGCGCACGGCTCAGGAGCGCCGCCGTGTTGTCCACGTGGGCCTGCCAGCGATTCCGCCCGCCCAGCCCCAGGATGACCGTGGCCGAGACCTTGAGGCCGGCCGCCGCCGCCTTGTTGAGGGCCTTTTCCATGCCCTCGGGCGTGGCCCCCTTGCGGATGCGCTTGAGGAGGTCGCGGTCGCCCGTCTCGACGCCCAGGTAGACCAGCGACAGCTTGTGGGCCTTGAGGCGTTCCAGTTCCCCGGGCGTCTTCTTGAGGAGGTTGGCCGGCGTGGCGTAGGCCGATACCCGCTGAAGCTCGGGAAAGGTGGCGTCCAGGCGGTCGCAGATGGCCACCAGGTGCTCCGTGTCCAGGGTGAGGGCGTCGCCGTCGGCCAGGAAGACCCGATGCGCCTCCGGCCGCACCGCCGCCCAGTCGGCGATGTCCGATTCGACGTCCGCCAGCGGCCGCGCGCGGTACTGCTTCATGGTGTACATGGAGCAGAAGGTGCACTGGTTGTAGCTGCACCCCACGGTGGCCTGGATGATGAGGTTGTCGGCCTCGGAGGGCGGGCGGAAGACGGGCGGTTCGTAATCGAGCATGGCCGCATCCTAACGCGCCCGGGCGGGCGCTTGTCGAGTCGCCCATCGGCAGGACATTCCTCGCCCGTTTGGCGCGGGCCACTACTGCGTTTGAACGTCGTCCTTCGAGGCTCTTTTCAGGGAAAAGAACGCCTCACGACGACGATCTTATAGCGAAAATGTCATTACAAGCGCCACCTTTAGGCGATACGCCGAAGGCGGAGCCTTGATGCTTCGAGGCTTTTGCCCAAGGCAAAAGCACCTCAGCATGACAAGATGGAAGGACGTCGTCCTGAGGTGCCGCGCCTTCGGCGCGGCCTCGAAGGGCGTCGTCCCGAGATGCTCCGCCGAAGGCGGAGCCCGGAAAGATGGCGCCACCCGACGGGCGTTCGAGAAAACATGGGGAAT
>CAJXLG010000388.1 GCA_913055885.1 uncultured Rhodospirillales bacterium | reverse complement strand
CTCTTCAACCGCCTGGGCCTCGATACCGAGGCGATCCTCGCCGCCGCCGGCACCAAGTGGAACTTCCTGCCCTTCCGTCCCGGCCTGGTGGGCGGCCACTGTATCGGGGTCGACCCCTATTATCTGACCCACAAGGCCCAGGCCATCGGCCACCACCCGGAGATGATCCTCGCCGGCCGGCGCACCAACGACAGCATGGGCCCGTACATCGCCGACCGCCTAGTCAAGCGCATAATCCGCGAGGGCTTCCCCGTCGTCGGCTCGCGCATTCTGGTCATGGGCCTGACGTTCAAGGAGAATTGCCCCGACCTGCGCAATACCCGGGTGGTAGACATCATCCAGGACCTGCACGACTACAACGCCGTCGTGACCGTTTGGGACCCGTGGGTGGACCCGACCGAGGCCGAGCAAGAGTACGGCCTGGCGCCCGTCGCCGAGGCGCCGGAGCCCGGCACCTTCGACGCCATCGTTCTCGCCGTACCCCACCGGGAGTTCGTGGCCATGGGCGCCGAGGGGATTCGCCGCCTAGGCCGGGAGCACGCCGTGCTCTTCGACGTGAAGTCTGTGCTGCCTAGGGAGGCGGCGGAGCTACGACTGTAGCCCCAAAGCGCCGCATGGGCGCACAAGCACACCCCCTGTCGAGATTGCCACGGAGCAAGCGTGACCGGCCGACGCCTCCTCATCGCCGTCAACAACCCCGCCTTCTTCTGCTCTCACCGCCTCCCCATCGCCCTAGCTGCCCAGGACGCCGGCTGGGAGGTGCACATCGCCACGGCCCCGGAGCCGGCCGAAGCCGTCGCCGCTATCCGCGAGGCCGCCCTCCCCCACCACCCGATCCCCCTGAGCCGCTCCGGGACCCACCCCCTTGAGGAGTTGCGCACCCTGCGCGCCCTGTACCGCCTCTATCGCCGCCTGCAACCGGACGTGCTCCACCACGTCACCATCAAGCCGGTCGTCTACGGCGGGCTCGTGGCGCGCCTGGCCCGCTGCCCGGCGGTGGTGAGCGCCGTCTCCGGGCTCGGCTACCTCTTCACCGGCGAGTCGCTGCGCCACCGGGCGCTGCGCGCGGTGGCCGTACGGCTCTACCGGGCGGCGCTGCGCCACCCCTGCAGCCGAGTGATCTTCCAGAACCCCGACGACCGCGCCACCCTGGAGCGGCTCGGCGTCACCACACCAGCGCAGCCGGTGATGATCCGCGGCTCCGGCGTCCCCCTCGACCGCTTCCACGCCGCTCCGGAGCCCGAGGACACGCCCCTGGTCCTCCTGCCGGCCCGCATGCTCCGCGACAAAGGGGTGGTGGAGTTCGTCGAGGCGGCGCGGACGCTCCAGGCGGAGGGGGTGGCAGCGCGCTTCGTGCTCGCCGGCGGCCTGGACCCGGGCAACCCCGCGGCGCTGGCGGTGGAGACGCTGCAGGCCTGGGTCCGCGAGGGCGTCGTGGAGTGGTGGGGCCACTGCGAGGACATGGCCGCGGCGCTGCGCGGCAGCCACCTGGTCGTGCTGCCCTCCTATCGAGAGGGCCTGCCTCGGGCGCTGATTGAGGCGGCAGCGACCGGGCGCGCGGCCGTGACGAATGACGTGCCCGGCTGCCGCGACGTGGTGAGTGACGGCGACAATGGCCTGCTCGTCCCGCCCCGGAACGGCGCCGCCCTGGCCGGGGCGATCCGCGCCCTGCTCGCCGACCCCGAGCGCCGCCGCGCCATGGGGCGCCGGGGCCGGGAGCGGGCAGAGGCCGAGTTCTCCGTCGAGGAGGTCGTCCAGCGCCACCTCGCGGTCTACGAGGCCCTGCTCGAGCAGCCATAATCCGCCCAGACGCAAGAGCTAAGAGCGAGAGCTACCATGAAGATCCTCGTCACCGGCGCCGCCGGCTTCATCGGCTACCACACCGCCCGGGCGCTGCTCGAGCGCGGCGACACGGTGGTCGGCCTCGACAACCTCAACCCCTACTACGACCCCGCCCTCAAGGAGGCGCGCCTGG
The DNA here is from genome assembly GCA_913055885.1 of uncultured Rhodospirillales bacterium. Taxonomy (GTDB): domain Bacteria; phylum Pseudomonadota; class Alphaproteobacteria; order Rhodospirillales; family CAJXLG01; genus CAJXLG01. The sequence continues at coordinate 52 of CAJXLG010000388.1, read as the reverse complement.
CGCAGCTGCGCGCCTACGACGCCTTCCGCTTCGTGCGCCTCGACCTCGCCGA
>CAJXLG010000387.1 GCA_913055885.1 uncultured Rhodospirillales bacterium | reverse complement strand
AGGCCGCGCCGGAGGCGCGGCACCTCAGGACGACGCCCTTCGAGGCCGCGCCGGAGGCGCGGCACCTCAGGACGACGCCCTTCGAGGCCGCGCCGGAGGCGCGGCACCTCAGGACGACGTCCTTCCATGTCGTCATGCTGAAGTGCTTTTGCCTTCGGTAAAAGCCTCGAAGCATGACGAAGTTACGGACCAACGCCCCGAAGGGCGAGGGTCCTATCGCGTCGGCACGGGCGTCTCGCCGCTGTAGTCGTAGAATCCGCGGCCCGCCTTGCGGCCGACCCAGCCCGCCTCGCAGTACTTCACCAGGAGCGGGCACGGCCGGTACTTGCTGTCGGCGAGGCCATCGTAGAGCACCTGCATGACGGCGAGGCACACGTCAAGGCCGATGAAGTCGGCCAGTTCCAGCGGGCCCATGGGGTGGTTGGCGCCCAGGCGCATGGCCGTGTCGATGGCCGACACGGAGCCCACGCCCTCGTACAGGGTGTAGACCGCCTCGTTCACCATGGGCAGCAGGATGCGGTTGACGATGAAGGCCGGGAAGTCCTCGGCGGCCACGGGCTGCTTGCCCATGCTTTCCACCACGCCCTTGGCGCTCTGGAAGGCGGGGTCCTCGGTGGCGATGCCGCGGATCATCTCCACCAGCTTCATCACCGGCACGGGGTTCATGAAGTGCATGCCCAGGAACCAGCCGGGCCGGTCGGTGCTGGCGGCGAGCCGGGTGATGGAGATGGACGAGGTGTTGGAGGCGATGATGGCCTCGTCCTTGAGGACGGGACACAGGTCGGCGTAGATGGCCTTCTTGACGCTCTCGTCCTCGGTGGCGGCCTCGATCACCAGGTCACAGTCGCTGTGCAGGCTGATGTCCGTGCCGCTTTTGATGTTGGCGACGGCGGCCTTGCGGTCGGCCTCGTCGATCTTGCCGCGGCTCACCTGGCGGTCCAGGTTCTTGTTCATCATCTCGAGGCCCTTGTTGAGGGCCTCCTCGCTGGCGTCGGTCAGGCGCACGTCGTAGCCGGACAGGGCGCACACGTGGGCGATCCCGTTGCCCATCTGGCCGGCGCCGATGACACCGATGGTCTTGATCATGGCGGAAACCTCGATCGGCTGGTTGCGGATGTTACTGGCTGTCCAGCGCCTCGGTCAGGGCGGGCAGCGCCTCGAACAGGTCGGCCACGAGGCCGTAATCGGCGACCTGGAAGATCGGCGCCTCCTCGTCCTTGTTGATGGCGGCGATGACCTTGCTGTCCTTCATGCCGGCGAGATGCTGGATGGCGCCCGAGATGCCCACGGCGAGGTAGAGCTCCGGCGCGACGATCTTGCCCGTCTGGCCCACCTGGTAGTCGTTGGAGATGAAGCCGGCGTCCACGGCGGCGCGCGACGCGCCCACGGCGGCGCCCAGCCTGTCCGCCACGCTCTCCAGGAGGTGGAAGTTCTCGCCGCTGGCGAGCCCGCGCCCGCCGGAGATAACGATTCCTGCCTGGGTCAGCTCGGGGCGCTCCGACTGGCTCAACTGTTGGCCCACGAAGCTGGAAAGGCCCGGGTCCTCGGCCGGCGGCACCGTCTCCACGGCGGCGTTGTTGCCCGTCGCGGCCGCCGGCTCGAAGGCCGTGCCGCGCACGGTGACCACCTTCACGGGATCGTCGGAGCGCACGGTGGCGATGGCGTTGCCGGCGTAGATGGGGCGGCGGAAGGTGTCGGGGCCGTCCACGCCGACGATGTCGGAAACCTGGCCCACGCCCAGGGCGGCCGCCACGCGTGGCAGGACGTTCTTGCCCGTGCTGCTGGCGGGGGCCACCACGTGGCCGTGGTCCTGCGCCCGGGCAGTGCCGAGCGGCGCCACCACCTCCGCCAGGGGGTGGGCGTAGCGGCTGTCGTCGCACAGAAGCACCTTCGACACGCCGGGCACGGCGGCGGCGGCGTCGGCCACGGCACGGCAGCCGCTGCCCGCGACGAGGACGTTCACCTCGGCGTCCATGGTTTGCGCGGCGGCGATGGCGCTGCGCGTCGCCGGGGCCAGGGCGGCGGTGTCGTGTTCGGCCAGCAGC
>CAJXLG010000386.1 GCA_913055885.1 uncultured Rhodospirillales bacterium | reverse complement strand
TCGCGCGCGACCTGCACGGCGACCTGGGGCGCTGCCACGCCCTGGTGGTGGGCGGCGGCGAGACGGGCGCCCTCATGGGCGAGGCCCTGCGCGACGCCGGCGTCGGCCACCTGACGGTGACGGCGCCGCGCACCGCGCGGGCGCGGCTCACGGCCCGCGAGCTGGCCTGCCGCGTGGTGCCCTACGAGACCCTGGACGACGCCCTGGCCGGCGCCGATATTGTGGTGAGCGCGGTGGGCGGCCGGCAGCCGGTGCTCACGCGCGACGCCGTGCGGCGCGCCCTGAAGCGCCGCCGGCGCCGGCCGGTCCTGGTGGTGGACGGCGGCACCCCGGGCGACGTGGCGCCCGGGGTGAACGCCCTGGACGGCGCCTTCCTGTACGACCTGGACGCCCTGGAGCGCGTCGCCCGCGAGGGCCGCGTGGATCGCGCCTCGGCCATGACGGAGGCGTGGACGGTGGTGGACCAGGAGGCGGCGGCCTTCCTCCACCGCCCGGGCGCGGGCGCCGACGTGCCCGCCGTCACCGCCCTGCGCGACCGGGTGGAAAGCCTGCGCCGCCAGGCCCTGCGCGACGCCGGCGACGACGCGGCGGAGGCGACGCGCCTGCTGGCGGCGCGCCTGGTGGAAACGCCGGCCGACGTGCTGCGCGCCGCGGCGGCCGAGGCCCCCGATGCCTGGGCGCGCGACGACGCGGCGCTGCGGCGCCTGTTCCGGCTGGACGCGGAAGGCGCGGCCGACGACAACGACACGGAGGGAGAAGGGTGAGCCTGGACGACAAGCTGGATCAGGTGCTTGCCCGGCACGACGAGCTGTCCGGGCGCCTGGCCACGGAAACCGGCATGGACCCCAGGACCATGGGCGAGCTGTCGCGCGAGCTTTCCGAGCTGGAGCCCGTGGTGGAGCAGATTCACCGCCTGCGCCGCGCGCGCCGGGAAATGGCGGACGCCGAGGCCATGATGGCCGATCCGGAGGCGGACTCCGAGATGCGCGCCCTGGCCGACGAGGAGTATCGCGCCCTCAAGGAGCAGCTTCCGGCGCTGGAGGAGGAGATCCGGCTGGCGCTCCTGCCGAAGGACGCCAACGACGAAAAGAACGCCATCCTGGAAGTGCGCGCCGGCACCGGCGGCGAGGAGGCGGCGCTCTTCGCCCGTGACCTCTTCCGGATGTACGAGAAATACGCCGAGCTGAAGGGCTGGCGGCTGGAGGTGCTGTCCATGGAGGAGACGGACATGGGCGGCGCCAAGGAGGTGGTGGCCCGCGTCAGCGGCCAGGGGGTGTTCGCCAAGCTCAAGTTCGAATCCGGCGTCCACCGGGTGCAGCGCGTGCCCGACACGGAATCCGGCGGGCGCATCCACACCTCGGCGGCCACCGTGGCCGTCCTGCCCGAGATGGAGGACGTGGAGGTGCACGTCGAGGAGAAGGACATCCGGGTGGACACCTTCCGCGCCCAGGGGGCCGGCGGCCAGCACGTGAACACCACGGACAGCGCCGTGCGCATCACCCACTTCCCGTCCGGCGTGGTGGTGAGCTGCCAGGAGGAGAAGTCGCAGCACAAGAACCGCGCCAAGGCCTTCACCATCCTGCGCTCGCGGCTCTATGAGCAGCAGCGCCGGGAACAGGAACAGGCGCGCGACGACAACCGGCGCCTCCAGGTGGGCTCGGGCGACCGCTCGGAGCGCGTGCGCACCTACAACTTCCCCCAGGACCGCGTCACGGATCACCGCATCAACCTGACGCTCTACAAGCTGGAAAAGGTGCTGGCGGGCGAGGCGCTGGACGACGTGGTGGACGCCCTCATCGCCGAGGATCAGGCGGAAAAGCTGGCCGAGATGGTGGCGGGGGCGTAACGCGGAGGCGACGGGCCTACGGCCCGTCCGGATCCGGGTTCCCGATACGCGGAAGCCGGGCTTCAATGCCGCATGCCGCCGCTGGCCCGGATTGTCGCACCGGTCGATGGCTGTGCGCCGGTGTCGTTAGGCTCAGGCCAGGAAAAGCGCGCCGCCCGATGCTCCCCCATCGGGCAAGCGCTTTGACGCAGACTGTGCCA
>CAJXLG010000385.1 GCA_913055885.1 uncultured Rhodospirillales bacterium | reverse complement strand
AGCCGCCGCGAAAGCGATCCGGGATCTGTTACCGCCGTACGGGCTCCACCGCCGGGAACACCGTACGACCGGACGGAGATCCCGGATAAGATCCGGCCGGGTTGCACCGGCCGGATCTTTCCGGGATGACGGAAAATCCGGATGGCCCCACGCCTGAAGGCCATCAAGCTGGGGGGAAGCGCCCTAAAGACGGTCGGGGGCGGTCGCTCCCTGCGGGCGGGGCGAGGCCCCAAAACCATGCTCATGCCGCCGTTGACGTGGAGCGTCTGGCCGGTGATGTAGTTGGCCTCCGGGCTCGCCAGGAAGAGGCAGGCGTTGGCCACGTCCGCCGGGGTGCCCAGGTGGCCCGCCGGCTCATGGCGCAGCGCGGTGTGCGCCCCGCCTTCCTCTTCGGCCTGCTGTGGGGCTGGCCACCCACCCGTGGCCGGGCAATGTGCGCGAGCTGCGCAACCTGTGCGAACGCCTGGTGATCCTGCACGGCGGCGACACGGTGACGGCGGAGGCCCTGCCCCTGCCCGACGCGCCGGCGGCCCCGGACCAACCGGTGATGGCCCTGCCGGAGGGCGGCCTCGACTGGGAGCGCCTGGAGCAGAGCCTCATCGGCCAGGCGCTGGACCGCGCCGGCGGCAACCGCTCGCGGGCGGCACGGCTCCTGGGCATGTCGCGCGACCGCTTCCTGTACCGCCTGCGGCGCATGAAGGGCGGCGGATAACGCCCCCGGGCCGACGGCAACCCGGGCGGCCCCCACCCCGGGCAGCCAAAAGCAAAACTCGCATCACCTTGATAATGTATGCCGTTCCGCATACGGTGGGGCCGGTTTTGTTTCGGACACAGGGGGATACCGTGAGGGGACGCGCTTTTCTCACCACGCTTCTGATGGCCGGGGGAATGGCCGTCGCCGGAACGGCGCAGGCCGGTGATCGGGCCGGGCCGGCGCCGAGGGACGGCCGGGCCGCCGACGTCAAACAGGACCTGACGGCGGCCGCCCGCGAGCTGGAACAGGGCGATCTCCAGGGCGCCGCCATGACGGCCGCGGAATCCGGCGTCGAGCATCTGCTCCCCGGCCTGGGCGGGGACCTGCCGGGCTGGGCCCAACGCACGGAGATCGAGTGGGGCGTGACGGACGAGAACAAGCCCCGCTATTCCATCCTGACGGTCCAGCCCCTCTACGAGAGCGCCGACAAGACCCACACCGTCTTCACCCAGGTGAGCCAGCGGCGCTACGGCATGGTCGGCGAGATGCGCGACGTCACCAACGCCGGGCTGGGGTATCGCCGCACCCTGTTCGACCACACGGTGCTCGTGGGCGTGAACAGCTTCTTCGACTACGAGTGGGATTACGACCACCGCCGCGTGAGCGTGGGCGGCGAGGTGAAGTGGTCGGGCCTGGACCTTAACGTCAATCAGTACTGGGCCCTGTCCGACGCCACCACCATCGACAGCGCGGGCACCCTGGAACGCGCCCTGGACGGTCAGGACGTGAAGCTGACGGCCCAGGTGCCCTATCTGCCCTGGGCGCGGGTGAGCGGCCGGCGCTTCTGGTGGGAGACCGAGGCCACCGGCGAGGACATCGAGGGCTGGGAGGCCGCGACGGAGCTGGACCTGCACCAGAACCTCCAGGTGGAGGCCGGAATCAAGCACGACAACTTCATGCCCTCGGACGACGAACAGGAGGCGCACGTGAGCGTGCGCTACGTCATGAATTTCGGCCGGCCCGTGGCCGCCAGCAGGGACTTCGTCGCCGACACGCCGTGGAACATGCGGGACATGCGCAAGTACCGTCTGGACCGGGTGGAGCGCCAGAACCGCATTATTGTTGAGCGCGAATCGGCCGGCATCGTGATCGCGAGGGGGAACTGATGGCAGGGATGTGGATGTCTTTTTCCGGTAAGCGGCCCGGCGGGCTTTTCGCCGCGGCCATCTTCGCGGCGGGGGCGCTGGCCGCGGGGGTCCCGCTGTCGGTCGCGCTCGGGCTCTGACCGCTCAGCGCCCCGGCATCGCTTCGCTCGCGGGCGCGAACTCGATCTCCGTCCCGCGACCCGCCGC
>CAJXLG010000384.1 GCA_913055885.1 uncultured Rhodospirillales bacterium | reverse complement strand
GCGAAGGCGCGGATGTCCACCGCCTCCAGCGACCAACGCCCTTCCGCCAGGGCCTTGCCGGCCAGCGAGCAGGCCAGCGGCCCCGGGAACATCAGCGGGAACAGGGTGAGAACCGCCGCCGTCCAGGGCGCTTCTTCCGTCTCCCCGGTCACGGTCCGCCGTCCCCGTTCCCGTCGCCATCGTCCACGTCCCGGCCCTCCTGTTCCGCCTGCGTGGGCGTTTCCAGCAGGCCGGGCGGCGGGTCCACCACGAGACGCCCGCCGTCGAGATCGATCTCCGGCACGGCCTCCGCCGTGAAGGGCACCAGCACCGGCTGGCGCCCGGCGCCGCCGGCCTCCACCACGTCGCCGGCGCCGAAGTCGTGCACGGCCAGCACGCGGCCCAGGTCCGTGCCGTCCACGGTCACCACGGCGCCCTCGTCGTCGGCGCCCGCCTCCGGCAGCCGGTCGCGCGGCACGCAGAGATCCGTTCCGCGCAGGCGCTCGGCCGCGTCGCGGTCCTGGACGCCGTCAATCCAGGCCAGCACCGTCCCCTTGTGGGGCCCGCTCACCGTGACGTCAAAGGTACGCTCACCCTTTCCGTCCGTCAGCGGGCCGTAGGCGTCCACGTCCTCGGGCACCTCCGTGAAGGGCTTGATGCGCACCATGCCGCGCACGCCGTGCGCCCCCACGATGCGCCCCAGGCAGACCCGTTCCACCGGCATGCCGATGCCCCTCGCGCCCCGGCGGACGCGCGCCCGCCGGACCTATTCCGTGGCCCCTTCTTCGGCCTCGGCCGCCCGGCGCGCCGCTTCCTCGCGCTCGCGCATGCGGGCCTGCGCCTTGGCCTTGGGCTGGCTCTTCTTGGTCTGCTCGGCCCGCTGCCGCGGCTTCATGTAGCCTTCCTCGGCGAGGAACTTGGCCACGCGGTCGGACGGCACGGCGCCCTTGTCCAGCCAGTGGCGCACACGCTCCTCGTAGAAGCGCAGGCGCTCCGGATGGTCCCGGGGGACCATGGGGTTGTAGAAACCGAGCTGCTGGATGAAGCGGCCGTCCCGCGGGTTGGCGGAATCCGTCACCACGATGCGGTAGTGGGGACGCTTCTTGGCGCCGCGGCGGTTCAGGCGGATCCTCAGTGCCATTGTCTATCCGTTTCCCTTCGTCGTCCTCGCTCGCGTTGCGTGGGGCGCTATTTGCCCGGCGGCATGAGCCCCTCGAGGCCGTGGCGTTCCAGGCCCTTCTTGCCCACCTTGCTCACCTTTTTCATCATCTGGCGCATCTGCTGATGCTGCTTCAGGAGCTTGTTCACGTCCTGGACCCTGACGCCGGAGCCGGCGGCGATGCGCTTCTTGCGCGAGGCCTTGATGATCTCCGGCTTGTGGCGCTCCTTCGGCGTCATGGAGAGGATGATGGCCTCCTGGCGGCCGATCATGCTGTCGTCCACGTTGGCTTCGTCGAGCTGCTTCTTCACCTTCCCGACGCCCGGCATCATGCTCATGATGCCCTGGAGGTCGCCCATCTTGCGGAGCTGGCGGATCTGCGAGAGCATGTCCGCCAGATCGAAGTCGCCCTTCTGGACCTTCTTGGCGAGGCGTTCCGCCTCCTCCTGCTCCACCGTCTCCTGGGCGCGCTCCACCAGGCTGACCACGTCGCCCATCCCCAGGATGCGGCCGGCGATGCGGTCGGGGTGGAAGGTCTCCAGGCCGTCCAGCTTCTCGCCGGTGCCCAGAAGCTTGATGGGCGCGCCCGTCACCTGCCGCATGGACAGGGCGGCGCCGCCCCGGGCATCGCCGTCCACGCGGGTCAGGGCGATGCCGGTGATGCCGATCTGCTCGTTGAATTCGCGCGCCACCGTGACGGCGTCCTGGCCCGTCATGGCGTCGGACACCAGAAGCGTCTCCGCCGGGCGCGTGGCGTCGCGCACCTGTTCCACCTCGCGCATCAGGGCCTCGTCGATGTGCAGGCGGCCGGCGGTGTCCAGGAGCACCACGTCGTAGCCGGCGCGGCGCCCCTCGTCCATGGCGCGCTTGGCGATGGTCACCGGGTCCTGGCCGGGCACGATGGACAGGGTGT
>CAJXLG010000383.1 GCA_913055885.1 uncultured Rhodospirillales bacterium | reverse complement strand
CACCATGTCCTGCTCGCCCCCCACGCTGTAAAGGGTGGCCAGGGCGCTGATCATGACTTCCCGGGCGGCGAGCGCCGAGACGATGCCGGCCGTGATTTTCCAGTCGAAGCCAAGGGGCCGCATGGCCGGCTCGATCGCACGGCTGAACCGCCCGATCAGGCTCTGCCGCACCTGCGTGGCGGCGGCCGCCGCCTTTAGGTCCGCAAGCGTCCGGTCCCGGCGGGCCTTCGCCGCCGCGACGGCGTCCGGCAGGCGGCCGGAGGTGATGGCCTCAGGAGGGCGGCCCTGCGCCGCGGCGACGCTGTCGACCATGGCCTGGTACTGGGCGCGGGCGGCCCGGCGTTGCGCCTGGCGGTCGGGGTCGGGCGCGGCCTGCGGAAACGACGCGAGGGCCCAGAGGGCCACGCTCGCCCCCAGGATGATCTTGCCGGCCCGCAGGACGAAGAGGCGCACGCGCCCCCAGATCCGTTGCCAGAGGTGCCCGGCCCGGGGCAGGCGGTAGGGCGGCAGCTCCATGGCAAACGTCGAGGCCTCACCCGTAAAAACAACCGTTCGCAGCACCCACGCGGCCACGAGGGCCATGCCCGTGCCCAGCAGGTAGAGCGCGAAGAGGGCCAGGCCCTGATACCCGATGATTCCAAATGCGGAGCCGGCCGGGACAAACGCCGCGATAAAGAGGGTGTAGACCGGCAGGCGGGCCGAGCAGCTCATAAGGGGGGCCACCATGACGGTGATGATGCGGTCGCGCTCGCTGTCGAGCGTGCGGGCCGCCATGATGCCCGGCACCGCGCAGGCGTACGAGCTCAGGAGCGGCACCACGGAGCGGCCGCTCAGGCCCATTGCGCGCATGAGTCGGTCCGTGATGAAGGTGGTGCGGGCCATGTAGCCCGTGTCTTCCATCAGCCCGAGAAACAGAAAGAGCAGGAGGATCTGGGGCAGGAAGACCCCCACATTTCCCACCCCGGCGATGATGCCTTCGACGATCAGGTCTTCGACGAGCCCGTCCGGCAGTCCTGCCCGCGCGGCCCGGCTCGTCCAGCCGACGGCGTCTTCGATGAGCTCCATGGCGGGGACGGCCCAGGAAAACACGGCCTGAAAGATGAGCAGGAGCAGGCCCGCGAAAATCAGCGGACCCGCGATGCGGTGCGTGAGGACGGCATCGATCCGGTCGGAGAGGGTCGGCTCGTCGGCCTCCCCCGCCTGTTGGGTGACGCGGCGGGCCCGGGGCCCGATCCATTCGTAGCGGCCCAGGGCTTCGGCGTGCCGGTAGGGCACCCCGCGCTCTTCAAGCGTATTTGTTGTCTCGCGAACGGCCGCCGCAAACGCCGGGGCGTCGTCCGCCCAGCTCTCCAGCAGGGGGGCGCTCGTCAGCACACTGAGGGCTTCGAAGCGGCGCTGGGCCGCCGTCCAGTCGGGCACCGCCTCCGCGAGCCGATCGGCCAGGTCTTTCACCGCGCGCTCGACGGCCGGCTGCAGCGACCACCGAACGGACGAGGGGGCCAGCCGCCCGTTTTCGGGCGGTCCGTTTTCGGGCGGTCTGCCGGTGGAGGGGGAAGCGCCGGTCGACGCGTCGGGCGCCCCGTCCGCGGCGGCGTGGAGGGCCGCGCGCAGCGCATCGAGGCCGGTGCCCGCCGTAGCTACGATGGGGACAACCGGGATGCCCAGTTCCTCGGCGAGGGTATCGTCGTCGATCGCGATCCCCCGCTTTTCCGCCATGTCCATCCTGTTGAGCGCCACGACGAGGGGCAGTTCCAAATCGAGCAGTTGTGTAACCAGGTACAGGTTGCGCTTCAGGTTCGTGGCGTCCACCACGCAGATCACAACATCAGGACGCGCCTCGTCGTCCATGCGGCCCACGAGTACGTCGTGGGCCACCCGTTCGTCTACCGACGACGGACTCAGGCTGTAGGTGCCGGGCAGGTCGACGACCTCGATGCCGTCGGCTCCCACCAGCGTTCCGCTCTTGCGCTCGACCGTCACGCCGGGGTAGTTGGCGACCTTTTGCCGCCGGTTTGTGAGCCGATTGAAGACGGTGGTTTTCCCGACGTTGGGGTTGCCC
>CAJXLG010000382.1 GCA_913055885.1 uncultured Rhodospirillales bacterium | reverse complement strand
TCCAGCCCGCCGTACAGGTGATTGAGGAACATGTCCTTGGTGAGGGTGGTGCCCTTGCGCAGGGACAGCAGTTCCAGGATGCCGTATTCCTTGTTGGTGAGGTGCAGGGGCCGGCCGTCCACGGAGGCCGTGCGGGCGTCCATGTCCACGGTGAGCCGGCCCGTGGTGACGGTTGCCCGGGCGTGGCCCTGGGAGCGGCGGACCACGGCCTGGATGCGGGCCACCAGCTCGCGCCGGTCGAAGGGCTTGACCAGATAGTCGTCGGCGCCCGTGCCGAAGCCCTTCACCTTCTGGTCGGGATCGCCCAGCCCCGACAGGATCAGGACCGGCATGGTGACGTTGGCCGACCGCAGGCGCCGGAGCACCTCGTAGCCGTCCACGTCCGGCAGGACCAGGTCGAGAATGAGGATGTCGTAATCGTAGAGCTTGGCGATTTCCATGGCCTCTTCGCCGAGGCCCGTGGAATCGACGACGATATCCTCGTCCCGCAGCATCAATTCGACGCTGCGGCACATGTTCGGGTCGTCTTCGACGAGCAGACACCGCATGGACCACCCCCGCGGAAAGTTCCTCCTTCAAGGGTAGTCATTACGAACCCGGATGCAAGACCAGACCTTTACACGGCATTAAGGCGTACCCACCATCCTGAAGAATCTCCCGGAACGCCGGCCGGAGCACCCGTCGCCCATGACCGTTCTCACGCGCACCCTCATCGGCGAGATCGAGCGCCTGCCCGCCCATCGCTACTACGGCCGGGTCACGGCGGTGCTCGGCCTTCTGGTGGAGGTGGGCGGCCTCGTCGGCGGCCTTTCCGTGGGCGACCGGTGCTACATCATCGGCCGCGGCGGCGAGCGCATCGCCTGCGAGCTGGTGGGCTTCCGCAATCAGCGGGCGCTTCTCATGCCCTACAGCCAGATGGAGGGAATCAGCCTCAACGCCCGCGTCGAGGTGGATACGGCGCAGCCGTCCCTCTACCCCGAATCGGGGTGGCTGGGCCGCGTGATCAACGCGATGGGCGAGCCGGTGGACGACAAGGGGCCGCTGCCGACGGGGGAGACGGCCTTTGCCATCCGCAACCAGCCGCCGGCGGCCCACGCCCGCGATCGTGTGGGCGGCAAGGTGGACCTGGGCGTGCGTGCCCTCAACACCTTCACCACCTGCTGCCGGGGCCAGCGCATGGGCATCTTCGCCGGCTCCGGCGTGGGCAAGTCCTCCATGCTGTCCACCATCGCCCGCAACACCTCGGCCGACGTCAACGTCATCGGCCTCGTCGGCGAGCGCGGCCGCGAGGCGCGCGAGTTCATCGAGGACGACCTGGGCGAAGAGGGCATGGCGCGCTCCGTGGTGGTGGTGGCCACCTCCGACGAGTCCGCGCTCATGCGCCGTCAGGCGGCGCACGTCACCCTCACGGTGGCGGAGTACTTCCGGGACCAGGGCCTGGACGTGTTGTGCATGATGGATTCCGTCACCCGCTTCGCCATGGCCCAGCGCGAGATCAGCCTGGCGGCCGGCGAGCCGCCCGCCAGCAAGGGCTACACACCCACCGTCTTCGCCGAGCTGCCGCGGCTGCTGGAGCGCGCCGGCCCGGGCATGCGCGGGGGCGGGGCCATCACGGGCCTGTTCACGGTGCTCGTGGAAGGCGACGACCAGACGGAGCCGGTGGCCGACGCCGTGCGCGCCATCCTCGACGGCCACGTGGTGCTCGACCGGGCCATCGCCGAGCGCAACCGTTATCCGCCGGTGAACGTGCTGCGCTCCGTGTCGCGCACCATGCCCGACTGCAACACGGCGGGCCAGAACGCCCTCATCGAGCAGGCGCGGCGCTACATCTCCACCTACGAGGACATGGCCGAGCTCATCCGCCTGGGCGCCTACCGCAAGGGCAGCGATCCGCAGGTGGACGAGGCCATCCACTATTACCCGCGCATCGAGGAGTTCCTGCGCCAGGCCAAGGGCGAGGGCATGGACCTGGAAACGGGCTACCAGCGGCTGGCCGAGGCGCTGGACATGGAATACGGCGGCTGACGGAGGCAGGCGGCCATGGCACGCACGCTGGACAACCTCA
>CAJXLG010000381.1 GCA_913055885.1 uncultured Rhodospirillales bacterium | reverse complement strand
CTGGCGCTTGCCGAGAAGCTTGATGAAGGACCGCTTGGCCACCAGGAACTGGTGTTCCATCTCGGTCTTCATCTCGGGCTTGTCGGCCTTCTTGATGGCCTTCTGCAGGTCCTTGAGGGTTTGTTTCTTGTCGGCGATCTTCTGGTTCACCTGGGAAAGCGCCGAGGCCAGCTCGGAGCCCTGGTAGTCCTGGTCGATGGCCTTGCGCACATAGTTGCCGGGCAGCTTGACCAGGCGTTCGCTGGCCTCGGGTTGCCAGTCGGGGGATTTGGCCGCGGCGCCCGGGACGCCGGCAGCGATGGTGCCCGCGCAGGCCGCCGCGAGGATCAGGCGGCTGGCGCTTTTGCTCGTGAGGGACGCCGGCATGGTTTGCCTCCTTCGGCCGGAAGATCAGTTGTTGTTCCAGTAGCGGATGCGCTTCATCTCCGCCTTCAGGGTCTCGTTGACGTTCGCCGTGCTGAACCGGCCCAGGTCGCTGTCGGGGCGCTGGCCCAGCAGCACTTCCATGGTGGCGATGAACGAGCTGCCGTCCTTGAAGTACAGGTCCTTGTCCGGGAACGCCTCCTTGAAGTCCTTCAGGTTGGCGGCCGCCTTTTCCACGTTGCCGCCCTTGAAGTAGTTCTGGATGGACAGGGCGTAGGCGCGCATGCGCTCGTCCCGGGCGCGGTCGGCCGCCTCCGGTGGCACTTCCGCCTCGCACTTTTCCAGGAGCCGGGCGCTGGCGAGGTAACGGCCGGGGGCGCTGTTGGCGCGCGCCTTGTCGCTGAGCGCCATGGCCTCCTTGCGGCAGTCGCGGAAGTCCTGGAGGGCGGAGGTTTCCTCGAAGCGTTTCTGGCGGTAGTCGATGCCGCCCGACAGGTCCTTGCCGCCGCCCTGGGAAAAGGTGCTGTTGCAGGCCGCCAGGCCGAGGGCCACAAGGCCCACCGCGCCGGCCCGGGCCGCGGCCCGAAGCTTGGGGGTGTGCAAAGCGTTGCGGTTCATGGCGTCCTCCCGTGGGTTGCCGTTCTGACACGGGCCATGGAAGGGCGGGGCCGCGTTTTTTGGGACGGGGCGGCGTCCTTCGAGGCTTCGCCCGCGGCGAAGCACCTCAAGACGATCTGGAAACTTGAATATCAATCATCGCGTGTCATCTTGAGGTGCTTTTTCCAAAGGAAAAAGCCTCGAAAGATGGCCGGCCCCGGCGCATCGACGACAAGAAGACGGCCCCGCATGGACTCCGGCGCCACCAGGGGCTATTCTGTTCGGCCGGGACGCAACGCGCGGAGGCGGCCATGCGGCTGGGGCGATATGCGGCGGGCGTCGTGCTCGGGGCGGTGATGAACGCGTGGTGGGCGCACGACCGCTTCGAACGTCTCCGCCGCCTCCGCAGCCCCGGCGGCTTTGAGAAGATGATATCTCGCATCGTCGAGCCCAATTCCCCTGAGCAGCGCCGGGAGATCAAACGGGTGGTCTCCGGCTCCGCCCAGCACCTCGACTCGCTTCGCGCCCGACACTGGCGCGAGCTGCGCACCGTGATCGACTCGATGCAGACGGACCTCGAACCCATTCTGACCGACGATCAGGAGGCCGCCCACCCCCGCCGATTTCGGATGCACCGTCGGGGTCCCAGATTCCGTCCCGGCCCGCCTCCAGGTCCCGATTCGGGGCGACACGCTCCCCGGCGCAATGATCGGCAACGCGAATAAGTCGATTGCGTCCGGATTCCTCCTTCCACAGGGAATCAAGAAGGGCGCCCTGCACAACTACTTCACAAAAGGAAACGGAATGGGGAGGTACTGCCGGAGGCCCATCTTCGGCGGCTATCCGGCTTACAAGGCCGCCCGCCTCGATCGCATCGAGTCGGTGATGCTGCCCGGTGGCCGACCTGACCGACGTGCTGGCCGACCTCAAGGCTGAGGGTCATGACTTCACGCGCGAGCAGGTCGCTCGGCTCAGCCCCTACATGACCACGCACCTGAAACGCTTCGGGCAGTACGTCCTGGACATGGACGGCCAGCCCCCTCCGCTGGAGCCGAAATCACTGGACCTGGTCGACGAAGCGTCTCCACTACGTTGACATTTTGCACGTATCCCGAAAGTACCCCGATAGGTCCGGTGTACGGTCC
>CAJXLG010000380.1 GCA_913055885.1 uncultured Rhodospirillales bacterium | reverse complement strand
CCCCCCCGGCCGAGCCGGCGGAAGCGGCGGCGGACGACCCCCCGAACGCCCATCTGCCCGCCCATCTGCCCGGCTTCGACCTGGCCCACGGCCGCCACCTGCTCGACGGCGACGACGCCCTTTACGCCCGGCTGTTGCGGCGCTTTCGCGACAAGATCCCGGCCGAGTTCGAGGGCCTGCCCGCCCTGCTGGAGGCCGGCGAACGCGAGGCGGCGGGACGGCTCGCCCATACCCTCAAGGGATCGGCGGGGGCGCTCGCCGCCACGGACCTTCAAGCACTGGCAACGCGCATCGACACGGCCGTCAAGAACGGCGAGGATGTGGATGCGGCGACACGCCAGGACCTGGCCGATGCCCTGCAAACGGCGCGAACGGCGCTCGCGGCCCTCGACGCCCCGGCGCCCGCGACGGCCGGCGACCCGGCGGACGTCAAGCGCCTGCGCGCCGCGCTGGCCGCCAGCGAGCTGGTCGAGGACGCCACCCTCCAAAGCGCCCTGGGCGCCCTGCGGGCGGTGGCGGACGCGGACCGCTGCCGGGAACTGGCGGGGCTCGTGGAAGCCATGGACAACGACGCGGCCCTGGCCCTTCTGGACAGCCTCATCACGGAAAGCGGAATGACGCAGGCATGAGCCCGGAAACGGAACAGCAAACGGTGCTCGTCGTGGATGACGAGCCGTCCAACATCCAGGCGCTCGCCCGGGTCATCAAGGACGATTGCCGCGTCCAGGTGGCCAACAACGGCGAAAAGGCCCTGGCCATCGCCACCGGGGAAGCGCCGCCCGACCTGATCCTGCTGGACGTCCAGATGCCCGACTTGGACGGCTACGAGGTGTGCCGGCGGCTCAAGAAGGATTCGCGCGCCCACACCATCCCCGTCATTTTCGTGACGGCGCACGCCTCCCCCACCGACGAGGAACAGGGGCTGCTCCTGGGCGCCGTGGACTTCATCGCCAAGCCCTTCTATCCCGCCATTGTGCGCGCCCGGGTGCGGACCCACCTGAGCCTCAAGCGCAAGGCGGACCTGCTGGAGCGCATCTCCCTTCTGGACGGCCTGACCAACCTGCCCAACCGCCGGCAGTTCGACGACCGGCTGGACATGGAACAGCGCCGGGCCCGGCGCGAGGAAACGCCCCTCTCCGTGATCATGCTGGACATCGACCACTTCAAGGCCATCAACGACACCTTCGGCCATGGCAGCGGCGACGACTGCCTGCAAAAGGTCGCGTGGGCGGTGGACCGGAACGTGGAACGCCCCGCCGACCTGGTGGCACGCTACGGCGGCGAGGAGTTCGTGGCCCTCCTGCCCGGCACCGACGCGGACGGGGCGGCGCACCAGGCGGAACGCTTCCGCCGGACCGTGGCGGATCTGGCCCTGCCCCATCCGCGGTCCAGCGCGGCCGACGTGGTGACCATCAGCCTGGGCGTGGCCACGCTCACCCCTGCCGGCGCCGCCGCGGAAAGCGCGGCCGATCTTCTGGAACGCGCCGACAAGGCCCTCTATGCTGCCAAGAACGGGGGACGCAACCGTTACGTTGTGGCCGATTGAGGGCACGATGCACCCCCGATTGCCCTGCTCCGGGCGGGGTGATACCCTTCCGGCACTGGCGATGGTCCCGACAGGGGTGACGGTGACAGCAACGGATGGCGGCGAGCCCACAGGGGACAACGGGCGGGGGCGGATCGTCCTGGCCGAGGACGACGAGCTGATCGCCGAACTCGTGGTGTTCCGCCTGAGCACGGCGGACTGCGCGGTGCATCACGTGAGTGACGGCGAGGCCGCGTTGCGCCTGATCCAGGAGACGCTGCCCGCGGCGGTCATCCTGGACGGCATGCTCCCGGGCATGGACGGCTTCGAGGTGCTGCGCGCCCTGAAGGAATCGCCCGAAACACGCGCCATCCCCGTCATGATGCTCACGGCCCGAACCCTGGAAAAGGACGTGGTGAGCGGGCTCAGCCTGGGCGCCGACGAATATCTGACCAAGCCCTTCATGCTGGAAGAACTGACAACCCGCGTCCGGCGCATGATGGCCCGGCGGGAGGGCGGATCGTGATACGCCCGGCGCCCGTCCTGGCGGCCTTCCTCCTCCTGGCTTCCGGTCCGGCGGGCGCGGCGGGGTATGACGCCCTCC
>CAJXLG010000379.1 GCA_913055885.1 uncultured Rhodospirillales bacterium | reverse complement strand
CCATACCTACTGGATGCACGTGGTGGACGGCGCCGATCCCCAGCTCCAGGACAGCGCCACCATCCAGGCCATCCCCTTCCTCTACGGCGACCGGCAAAGCGCCATGGTGCGCGGCCACTACGACATTGCTCCGGTCTACGTCCGGCCGGGCCACGTCGCCGACCTGACGGCCCCCGACGATACCGTGCGCCAGGCCCTGTGGCCCGTCTGGAACGACGCCACCCTGCGCGCCAACATCCAGCGCTCCGTGCGCGCCCGCGTGGTCCACGACCTCAAGGGCGACATCCGGGCCGGCCGCCGGGGTGGCCAGCGGGGCATGCCGGGCGAGGTGGACTGGCAGCAGGTGGAAGAACGCGTCCAGGCGTTCGATTTCGATGCCTTCGTCGAGGCCGTGAGCCGGGGCAACTGGAACACCGTGGGCACGGAGCACTACGACGACCTCAAGGTGACCGTCATCCACGCCCTCGGGCAGGCGGGCCACGACAGCGTCCGTTTCCGGGACGGGCCCGACCAGCCGCCGCGTTTCGCCATCACGGCCCCGGGGCGCATCAGCCTGGCCCACGACCAGGCGGGCCCCGTCATCGACTGGGCGCGCCAGGAGAAGGAGGCGGAACGCCGCCGCATCGAGGACCACGACGCCCGCCGCGCCGCCGAGGAACGCGCCCTTCAGGAACAGGAACGCGCCGCCGCCATCGCCACCTTCGACGCCAAGGGCCTGGACGGCCTGAAGGACGAGGGCTTCGACGTGCGCGCGGAGCTGTACCACCCCGTCGAGGACCCCGCCCTGCCCGCCCTCGATCCGGCGGTCCTGGAGACGGTGGCCCTGCATCCCGCCTTCCGCAGCCGGAGCGAGGCGGTGAACGGCGGCCAGGGTCTGTTCGGGCGGCGGCTGTCGGCAACGCCCGTCTACGCGCGGGCGGAGCGCGTCCTGGACCTGGCGGACGACGGCGAGGGCGCCCGTCAGGTGCGCGCCTTCGCCGAGCACAATGCCGACCAGCTGGCCGACATCGGGCTCGACGGCCCCGACGCCCTGGTGGACGTGGTGCGCCGGAGCGATTGGGCCAGACTCGGCCGCCACGCCCGCGCCGTCCGATCCCACCTGCGGCTCGGGCACGGCCGCGACGCCGACGCCATCCGGCTCACCAGCCCCGACAACCATTCGGTGCTCTACGTGGTCAACGAGGACGACCTGCACATCGCCTGGGACGTGCTGCGCTCCCGGGAGATGGGCCCGCAACACTTCGCGCGCGGCGTCCACGTCAACCAGGCGGCGGGCATGCCGGCCATCGGGCTGTCGCCGCAGGCCGCCGCCGTCTTGGGCATCGACCCGCAGCGCGCCCGCGCCCAACTTCCCGGACAGGACGGCGACCAGGGCGAAGCGGCGACGGCCGTGTCCGCCGGCGACATCGCCGATGTGGTGCGCGGTGCCGTCTCCGGCCGGGCCATGGTCCTGGTGCTGGACGACGCCGGCGACTACCGGGCCCTCGACGCCGACGCCCGGCGGCTCAACGCGGCCAACCCGGACATCCCCCTGCAAAGCGTCCTCACCGCCGACGGCGAGCTGGACCAGGCGCAGGTCACGGCGGACCAGGCGGAGATGGCCGCCATCCGGGCGTCGCAGGCGGCGGGCGCGCCGGTGGTGCTGGCCAGCATCGAGGCACGCGGCCATCTGCGGCTGGCCACCTACGAGGAGGGGCGCGACCTGGGCGAGGTGCAGGTGGTCTCGCGCGACCAGTTCGACGCCATGAAGGCCCGGGCGGCCGAGCGCGACCAGGCGGAAACCGCCGAACGCCCCCTCGCCCGGCGCTGGGCCGAGGCCGCCCTGGGCACCCGCGACATGGAGCTGCTGTTCCTGCGCGACGGCGACACCCGGGTCATCGGCGGCGACCAGGCGGATATCGTGCTGCGCTACGGCCCCACCCACGTCATTGCCGACCTGGCGGCGCGCCGCGACGCCGACGGCCTGCTTCATCTGTCGGCGGACGAAGTGCAGCGCCTGGCCGACGAATGGAGCGGCGCCGCCGACCTGGTCACCGGCGACGGCCCCGACCGGGCCGCCTGGCAGCGCCTGGAGCGCCGCCCGGGCGACCGGTCCGGTTTCACCCGGCGCGGCGCCGACGCCACCCCCCCC
>CAJXLG010000378.1 GCA_913055885.1 uncultured Rhodospirillales bacterium | reverse complement strand
CCTCGCCGGCGAACCGACCCAGGGCGCCGGCGACCTTCTCCAGGGGCTCTTCGCAGCCTTCGAGGCCGTGGCGCTCGGCGAGATAATCAGCGCTGTTGTAACCAATGTACGTGGTGTCCTCCTCCTGCCAGATCAGCGCCTTCATGGGCAGATCAATGGCAGCGCTGCGATCGCACTGCATCAGCAGCGTTCCCACAGCGGGGTTGCCAAAGATCACCACCCGGGTGGGCGCGAGTTCCAAGTCGACGGACTCGGCGCCGGCGTCGTGGGCGATCTCGTTGAACACCTCCAGGTCCGCCTCGTTGAGCGCCGTAATCAGCCGCTCGCTGGTGGTGGCCACGTCGAACCGGCTCTCCATGGTGACCAGACCGTCCGCCGCCTGGGCCCCGGAGCTCGCGAGCAGGAACAGTAGCGTGGTGGCGAGGATGCGCATGGCGTCAGTCTCCCTGTTTGGCGGCCTTGCGGGGCCGTGTTGTGTCCCCGCGCTTGGTCGTATTGATGAGGCGCTACCGCCGCTTCAAGCCAGGGCGCGTCGATGAAGGCGTTGTGGCCCAACAAAGAGGACGCGTCAGGGGCGCTCGCGCGGCGGCAGGCCCTCATCAATGTTGGATCTCGAACAGTAACATGCCCCATTCACCACGCCCGACAAATACCGGCAACCCCGTACGGATCGGTGTCCCGGGGCGCGCGACCACCACGCCGGCGCGCAGGCGTAGAATACCGCGAACCGATTCGTTCAGGAGCCGACCATGTGCGAGCTGCTCGCCATGAGTGCCAACACCCCTACCGATCTGTGCTTCAGCTTCGCCGGTCTGCGGCGCCGGGGCGGAGACGCCGGACCCCACAGCGACGGCTGGGGCGTCGCCTTCTACGAGGGCCACGGCGTGCGTGTGTTCCACGACCCGGCGGCCAGTGCCCGGTCACGGATCGCCGAAGTGGTGGAAAACCACCCGATCAAAAGCGAGGTGGCCGTGTGCCATATCCGCCAGGCCAACGTGGGCTCGGTCTCCCTGGAGAATACCCACCCGTTCGTACGCGAGCTTCGCGGGCGCTACTGGACCTTCGCCCACAACGGACAGGTCCCGGGCTTCCGCGCGCGCGCCGGCGCCCATGAACCAGTGGGGCAGACCGACAGCGAGCACCTGTTCTGCGATCTGCTCAACCGGGTTCGCGACGAGCTGGCGCCGGACCCGGCGCCGGCCACGCTCCGGCAAACCCTGGTGGCGGCGGCCACGGAGTATGCCCAACAGGGGGTGTGCAATCTGCTGGTGAGCAACGGCGAGTGGCTGTTCACCTTCTGCAGCACCCGCATGGTCGCGATCACCCGGCGGGCGCCTTTCGGCCCCGCCCGCCTGCGCGATGCCGACGTCACGGTGGACTTCGCCGCGGAGACCACTCCCCAGGATGTGGTCAGCGTCATCGCCACCGAGCCGCTTACCGCGAACGAGGACTGGGACCGGTACGCCCCCGGGGAATGGCGCTTCTGGTACGCCGGCGAGGTCATCGACAGGGGCTGCGTCAGCGTCCCGGACCTGGCCCATCCGGACCCCGATACCGCGCCGGCAAACGAGAACTGAACAATGACGGGACGGCGATGGTCCCGCGCAGGTATTCCACGCAGGCGCCACCGATGCCCACCCGCTCGCCACGGGCCTCGCACACCAGCTCGCCGCCGCGCGCGGACAGTTGCCGTGCCGTGAGCCGGTCCTTGCCAACGCGCTGGGCCCAGTAGGGGGTGAGCGTGCAATGGGCCGAGCCGGTGACCGGATCTTCGGGAACACCGGCACCCGGGGCGAAGAAACGCGAGACAAAGTCCACATCGTGACCGGGAGCCGTGGCGATAACGGCGAAGGTGTCCAGTGCGGCGACGCGTTCCATGGCCGGCGCCAGGGCGGCGACCGTGGCCGCGTCGTCGAACACGCACAGCAGGTCCCGCGCCGCGAACAGCTCCCGCGGCCGGGCACCCAAGGCGGCGAGCACCGCGTCCGTCAGCGCTACCGGCTCGCCCGGGCGCGCCGGGAAATCCAGGCTCAGGCGGGGGCCGTCACGGTCCACTGCCACCTCGCCGCTACGGGTGGCAAACCGCACCCGGTCTCCGGCAATACGATTGTCACGCAGTAGGACGTCGGCGGCCGCCAGGGTG
>CAJXLG010000377.1 GCA_913055885.1 uncultured Rhodospirillales bacterium | reverse complement strand
GCCGCCGAACCCGACGAGGAAGTTGCCGAGCAGGAACAGGCTGGGCAGCGCCGCGGGGGCGGCCGCGATGACGAGGGCGAACGCGGGCACGCCCAGGACGGCGCCGAACTGCGCGATGCGGTAGGCGTCGCCGCCCTTGGCCAGCCGGAACCAGCCAAAGGCGAACCCCGTCAGCCCGCCAAAGGTGAGCAGCGCCGTGAGCTTCGTCGTCTGCGACACGGTCAGACCCAGCACTTGGCCGCCGTAGGGCTCAAGGACGACGTCGGCCATGCCGAAGCCCATGGTGCCGAGGCCCACGATGGCCAGCCGCAGCACGGCGTCCTGGCCGGAGCAGAAACGCTGCCACGATTCCCGGAAGCTCGGATCGGGGGCCGGCGCCGCGGCGCCCCGGGGCGGCCGGCGCGGCTCCTGCTTCCACAGGGCGATGGCATTGAGCACGACGGTGGTCACGGCCACGCCCTGAATGACCTGGACCAGCCGCCCGGGCGAGAAGGGCCGCAGCAGCTCGCCGAAGATGAGTGCGCTGACCATCATGCCCAGCAGCAGCATGACGTACATCAGCCCGACCACGCGCGGATGCGATTCGGGGCGGGTCAGATCGGTGGCCAGGGCGAGGCCGACGGTCTGGACCGTGTGCGCGCCGGCTCCAACGAGCAGGAACGCCAGCGCCGCCGCGCTTTGCCCGAAAATATCCGGGAGATTGCCCGATGCGCCCTTGCCTGCGAGCACCAGGAGGGCGAAGGGCATGATGGCAAACCCGCCGAACTGCAGCAGCGTGCCGCGGTAGATGAAGGGGACCCGGCGCCAGCCGAGTTCGCTGCGGTGCGTATCCGAGCGGAATCCGATAAGCGTCCGGAACGGCGCGAACAGCAGCGGCAGCGCCACCATGATCGCAACCAGCGAGGCGGGCACGTCGAGTTCGACGATCATCACGCGGTTCAGCGTGCCCACCAGCAGCACCAGCGCCATGCCCACGGTGATCTGGAAAAGCGAAAGCCGGAACAGCCGCCCCAGCGACAGATCCGGCGTCACGAAATCGGCATAGGGGAGGAACCGCGAGCCCAGGGAAAACCAGACTCCCGTGATCTTGCGGGTCAGGCGCTTCATGGCGCTTTCAAGCCTCCGATCCCAGGACGTTCGGGGCGGCCGCCGCCGTGGTGGGACGCGAGCCGGGTCCGTCGCCGTCGTGGCCGTCACGCGCGATCTTCAGCCTGCCAGGGGGCAGCCGATGCGCCGCACGCTCCGGTACTGCCCATGCCGATCGCCCCAACGGTCGGCCGTACCCGTGCGGGCAGTTCGGCCGGCGCCGCCGGCGCCTCGGCGCTTTCCTTGTCGTTGCGACCGGTCGGCCCGGTCGGAGCCCGCCGGTGTTGCCGGCTCAGGCCTTGCGCTTGCGCTGCTCGTTGACGGTCTTCAACCCGATCGCCGAGGACAACGGCGCCGGATTGTCCGAGAGCAGGCTCATGCCCATGCTCTTCGTCCACGTCTTGGGCCGCGACGTGACCGTTGAGAGGCCCACGGCCTCCGAAAGGGGCGCCGCCTTCTTCAGGAGCAGACCCATGCCCAGGAAGGATTCGAAGACGTACTGGAAGCTGGACAGGCCCGTCGTCCGGGAGACGGTGGTGTACGGCTCCTTGGCCAGCAGCGGGATGCCGAACATCCCGGAGGCGGTACGCGTGTCCGACTTGGGCCACTCGGGCATGCGCTCGACGTCCACGGGACCGGCCCCGTCCAGCACGAGCTGGGCCGCCTGGCCCTCGCCGAACTGGGCGTAGATGGTCACGAGCGACTTGCCGTCTTTGAGGGCCTGAGTGGCCACACGCCGATAGAAGCCGGGCATGCGCTCGGCCTTGATCGCGTCGGTCACACCCTTCTCAGGGTTGGTGACTTCGCCCGCCTTGATCACCTGGATCGAACGAGCGGGAAAGCCCGCTTCCTTGAGTTTGTTGACCGCGTTATCGGCATCCGCGTCGCTCGCAAAGATGCGAAAGACTGGTATCATGGTCGCGCTCCCGCCTAAGCGTTTGGCCGCCAACCCGCCAGACTCACGTCTGGCAAACCGTCAAGCAGGCAGGCGGAAAGGGCGGGCGCATCCCCACCCCGCCGCCTGCCACTCGACTCGTGCGTCTGAACCGGTGGGCTCAGCCCCCCC
>CAJXLG010000376.1 GCA_913055885.1 uncultured Rhodospirillales bacterium | reverse complement strand
CCCAGCCGGCTGTAGCCGCGCTTCACCGTGTCGCCCTCCTGGTACTTGTCGTTGAGCACCACCGAGCCGACGGTGTTCAGGCCCACCGGGATGGAGGCCACGTAGCCCTTCCGGGTGCCGCCGTCAACGCCTTCGTACTGAACCTTGATGACGATGACGCCGCGCTGGAAGTTGGTGAAGGGCGTGAAGTCGGCGCCCGGCCGGCCCACGTCGCCGCCCAGCGGCAGCCAGTTGGGGAAGTCCGGGTAGCCGTAGGTGTTCTCGGGAATCACCTGCTTGTGCACGATCTTCCCGCTTACCGGCGTGTGGTAGTGGTGGTAGGTGTTGGGCATGAGGACGCAGGACAGGCCGGTGCCGCCCACGAACTGCCGGCGGATGTCCTTCGGCACGTCGCCCAGGAGGTCCATCAACGGAATGGGCTGGTTCTTCACGTCGATGATCATGTCTTCCTGGAGCGGGTTCTGGATGTAGCGCCGGCGTGTTCCGCCGTCCTTGGCCTTCAGCACCTGCGTCAGCGGGTTGATGACGCAGTCCGTGGGGGAGGACACCACGTAGTCCCGCTCCGGCATGGTCACCGGCCGGCTGGGGATCTTCTTCGCCTCGCGGTCCACCTTCAGGTTCCGGGCGAAGAAGTCGTTCCAGCTTTCGTACTGCGACGCCCTGGTGCGCCGGTAGTCCTCGATCTCCACCCGGGGATCGTCGATCCACGATTCGATGTGCTTGGTGGAGGCCGGCGAATCCATGAAGGTGCCGCGCTGGGCCGTGAACTTTTCCGTGAAGCGTTTGCCGGCGGCCAGCTCGCGGTCCGGGTTGTTGGGATCGCGGCCCTGGACGAAAGCGATCCCCGCCGGGTTGCGGTAGTAGAACCAGGCGAAGCCCTCGATGAAGGCCAGGCCGTTGTCATGGCTGCCGTTGATGCGCGGCAGGAAGGTGCACCAGTCGGTGAAATAGGGGAGCATGCGGCGCACCAGCTCGACGCCGTCGCCGCCCGTGTCCCAGCGGTTGGCCGGGCCGGGGGCCTTGTCGCCGTAGCCGGTGGGCGGCGTGCGCATCTTCGCCGCGACCGTGTCCAGCGCCGCGCGCACCCGTTTCTTGCTGCTGTAGGCGTTGACGAGGCCGGCCAGGGAATCGTGGCACGGACTGCCGGCCGCCTGGCGCACCGTTTCCGCCGACAGGTCGAGGCGGTCGGCCCCGGCCAGGGTGGTGGCCGCGTCGTTGTAGGCGTCGAGGCTTACCAGGTCCCGCAGGTGCTGCGGCACCGCCTTGTTGTAGGCGTCCTTGCCGGTAACGGCCGCCGCGTCCACGGCCGACGCGGGCCCGCTCCAGGCCGCCGCAGCCAGCGCCAGCGCGACGGTCGCCGTTGCGCGTTGCTTCATGGTGAAATCCCCCTCTTTCAAGGCTTGGCGATGGGTCTTTCGGCCGGACAGAAGCCGTCCCGGCCAGCCTCCGCAACGTAAACGGGGGTGCGGGATTCGGCAATATACAGCAGAGCCCTGCGTCGGCGACCGACACGGCCCCGTTATTCACCACGCCGACGGACCCGTGCCGCGCCACACCCACGCCGCCGGTCGGGATCAGGCGGAAGGATCGTCGGCCGCTTCGTTCAGGATATCCCGGCGCAGCAGGGCGTTGACCCGGGTCTGCCAGCCTTTTCCGCCCGCGCGCAGGGCCTCCACGAGGTCGGCATCCAGGCGGAGGGTAACCTGTTTCTTGGTGGGTGTTTTCTGTGGCCCGCGCTGGCCCCGGTAACGCTCGACGATTTCCGGATGGACCTCGGCCGCCGGCCGCATTCGGGCGAACTCGGTGTCCGTCACTTCGGGAATGTCGGTATCATTATCCGGCTCAGCCATCATGATACAGCCTTTGTTCACGCTTGTTGGCCTTGCGCAAGCCGATGACCCGGACGGAGTCGCCACGGATCGTGTAGACCAGGATGTGCAGCCGGCCAAGGATAAGGCGGAGCCTCGAAAGATGGCGCCACCCGACGGGCGTTCGGGAAACATGGGGAATGTCCCGGCTCCCCGCTCGGGGTTGGGGGCGAGAGACCCCGCGCCGGTACCACCGGCGCGGGGCATTCCTGATGGTGGCCGGCCCGTTACGGCCGTTGATGGATGGGCACGAACTCGCGCTTCTCCACGCCCGTGTAGAGCTGGCGCGGCCGG
>CAJXLG010000375.1 GCA_913055885.1 uncultured Rhodospirillales bacterium | reverse complement strand
CCGACAGCCTCGAACGGGTGTGGTCGGCGGATGCCGGGACGGGCGGCGGCGACGACCGCAAGCTCCTGACCCAGCCCGTGGTGGCCGACGGCGTGGTCTACACCATGGACGCCGGGAGCGGGGTGCGGGCCTTCCGCGCCGGGGACGGCGAGCGCCTGTGGCGGCGCGACGTCACGCCCGAGAGCGAGGGCGCCGACCAGTTCGGCGGCGGCCTCGCCGTGGCCGGCGACCGGCTGTTCGTCACCACCGCCTACGCGCAGGTGGTGGCCCTCGACCGCGAGGACGGCAGCGTCCTCTGGAAGCAGAACGTCTCCGGGCCCGTGCGGGCGGCGCCCACGGTGCACAAGGGCCGCGTGGTGGCGGTTACCATCGCCAACCACACCCACGTGCTGTCGGCCGAGGACGGCAGCGAGGTGTGGGACCATCGCGGCGTGGCGGAGGGGGCCGCCATGCTCGGGGCCGCCGCGCCGGCGGCGGCCGGGGACGTGGTGCTGGCCCCCTACACCAACGGCGCCCTGGTGGCCCTGCGCGCGGGATCGGGCACGCAGCTCTGGTCGGACGTGCTCGCAGGCGTGCGCCGGTCGGGCAGCGTCTCCAGCATCAACGACATCTCGGGCCGGCCGGTGATCGACGAGGGCCGCGTCATCGCCGCCACCAACAGCGGCCTCACCGTGGGCATCGACCTGCGCACCGGCTCGCGGGTGTGGGAGAAGGAGATCGGCACCACCGCCAATCCCTGGGTGGCGGGCGACTACGTCTACAGCATCACCAACCGCGCCGAGGTGGTGTGCCTGGACGAAAAGACGGGCAGGGTGCTGTGGGTCACGCGCCTGCCGCGCTGGGAGGACCCGGAGGACCGCGACGGCCGCATCGTGTGGTCGGGGCCCGTGCTCGCCGGCGACCGGCTGGTGGTGGCCGGCTCGCACGGCACGGCCTTCACCCTGTCGCCCTACGACGGCCGCATGCTGGGCCGCGAGCCCCTGCCCGAAGGGGTTCTGGTGGGCCCGGTTGTGGCCGACGGCACCCTTTATTTCCAGACCAACGGCGCCGACCTGGTGGCCTATCGCTGAGATCATGCCTTTCACCATCGCCATCGCGGGCCGCCCCAATGTGGGCAAGTCCACCTTGTTCAACCGGCTGACGGGCAGGCGCCTGGCGCTGGTGCATGACCGGCCCGGGGTCACGCGCGACCGCCGCGAGGCCGCGGGCGCCCTGGGCGACCTGAGCTTCACCGTGGTGGACACCGCCGGCCTGGACGAGGCCCCGGAGGACACCCTCCAGGGCCGCATGCACGCCCGCACCCGGGAGGTGCTGGCCGACGTGGACGTGGTGCTCTTCCTGGTGGATTCGCGGGCCGGCGTGTCGGCCATGGACGAAAGCCTGGCCGACACCCTGCGCACCATCGGCGTGCCCGTGGTCGTGGTGGCCAACAAGGCCGAGGGGCGGGCCGGCGAGCCCGGCTTCATGGAAGCCTACGGCCTGGGCCTGGGCGATCCCGTGGCCCTGTCCGCCGAGCACGGCGAGGGCCTGGACGGGCTGTACGAGGCCCTGGCCCCCTACGCCGCCGAGGCGGAGGCCCGCGACACGGGCGGGGCGGCGGAGACGGCGGCAGAGGATGAAAAGCCGCTGCACATGGCCATCGTCGGGCGGCCCAACGTGGGCAAGTCCACCCTCGTCAATCAGCTCGTGGGCGAGGCGCGCATGCTCACGGGGCCCGAGCCCGGCGTCACGCGCGAGGCCATCGCCATCCCCTGGGCGCACCACGGGCACGCCATGCGGCTCGTGGACACGGCCGGGCTGCGCCGCAAGACCCGCATCGAGGACCAGCTCGAACAGCTCTCCGCCCGCGAGAGCCTCCGGGCCATCGACATGGCGCAGGTGGTGGTGCTGCTGCTCGATGGCCTGCAGCATCCCACCCGCCAGGACGGGGCCATCGCCCGCAAGATCATCGACGAGGGCCGCGCCCTGGTGGTGGCGGTGAACAAGTGGGACCAGGTGACGGAGCGCAAGGCCTACATGCGCGAGCTGCGTTACCGCCTGCACCATTCGCTGCCCCAGGTGCGCGACGTGCCGGCGGTGCCCGTCTCCGCCGCCACGGGCGAGAACGTGGACGACCTCGTCGCCCGCGTGAAGGACGTGTTCGAGCTGTGGTCCGTGCATCTCGCCACG
>CAJXLG010000374.1 GCA_913055885.1 uncultured Rhodospirillales bacterium | reverse complement strand
CCCGCCGATCCCAGATGGGCGAAGGTGCGCTTGTCGTGGGGGATCTCAAGCTGATCCAGCATGCGCCCGCAGGAATCGGGCATGAAGGGCTGCAGCACGATGGCGATGTGCCGGATGGCCTCGCACAGCACGTACAGCACGGTGCCCATGCGCGCCTTGTCCGTCTTGCGCAGCACCCAGGGCGCCTGATGGTCCACGTAGGCGTTGGCGGAACGCACCACGGTCCACACGCTCTCAAGCGCATCCTGGAACGCCTGTTGTTCCATCTGCGGCCGCATGCGGGCGAGCATCTTGTGCGCCTGATCCAGGAGGTGACGATCCTCCTCGCCGAAATGGCCCGGCTCGGGGATCCTGCCCTTGCAGTTCTTGCCCACCATGGAGAGCACGCGCTGCGCCAGGTTCCCCAGATCGTTGGCCAGCTCCCCGTTCATGCGGTGAATCATGGCGTTGTGCGAGAAGTCGCCATCGTTGCCGAAGGGCACCTCGCGCAGCAGGAAGAAGCGCACCTGGTCCAGCCCGTACGTGGCGATGAGGCTGTGGGGCTCGATGACGTTGCCGACGGACTTGGAGATCTTCTGGCCCTCGTTCGTCCACCAGCCGTGGGCATAGACCCGCCGCGGCGGCGCCAGTCCGGCCGCCATGAGGAAGGCCGGCCAGTACACGGCGTGGAAGCGCAGGATGTCCTTGCCCACCATGTGCACGTCGGCGGGCCAGAAGGTGGTGTACAGGTCGCCGTTGGTGTCGGGATAGCCCAGCACGCTGATGTAATTGGTCAGGGCGTCCAGCCACACGTACATGACGTGGTCCGGATCGTCGGGCACGGGGATGCCCCAGCCGAACGTGGTGCGCGAGATGGAGAGGTCCTGAAGCCCGCCCTCGACGAAGCGGCGCACCTCGTTGAGCCGCACGTCGGGGCCGACGAACTCGGGGTTTTCGTCGTAGAGCTTGAGGAGCGGCTCCTGCCAGTCCGAAAGCCGGAAGAAGTAGCTCGGCTCCTCGAGCCACTCGCATTCGGCGCCGGACGGCGCCAGACGGCGGCCGTCCTCGGTGACCGTCAGTTCGCTTTCCGTGTGGAAGGCCTCGTCGCGCACACAGTACCAGCCGGCGTAGCTTCCCAGGTAGATCTGGCCGCGCGCCTTCAACTCGCGCCAGAGATCCTGCACCGCGGCCTTGTGGCGGTTTTCCGTGGTACGGATGAAGTCGTCGTTGGACAGGTTGAGTACCCGGTCCAGCTCGCGGAAGTTCTGCGACACGTTATCGACGAAGGCCTGCGGCGCCATGCCGTGATCGCGGGCGGACTTCTCCACCTTCTGGCCGTGCTCGTCGGTGCCGGTGAGGAACATCACCCGCCGCCCGTCCAGGCGCATGAAACGGGCCAGCGCATCACAGGCGATGGACGTGTACGCGTGGCCGATGTGCGGCGCGTCGTTCACGTAGTAGATGGGCGTGGTGACGTAATACGTGTCGCCGGCCATCGGGCTTTGCCCCCCGTTCTCAATGTTGTTTCGATGGCGTCATGAGCCGTTATGAAGCCGCTTGACGGGCTGTCCGCTCCACGGCCAGGAAGGCGGTCAGCACCACCTGCTTGCGGTCCAGATAGGCCGTCTCCGCCCGGCCGAAAAGTGTGGTGACGTTTTCCCACACCTCCACCCATTGATCAAGGCCGGCCGCCTCGAGCAGACGGTGCATGGCCTCGGCCTCGCCGGCCACGAGGCTCTCGCCGCTGGTACCGCCCGTGCCGCCCGCGCGCACCAGCGCCGCCAGCCACCCCGCCAGGATCTCGCCCACCATGCGGAAGGCGGGTTCCTGATCGCGGCCGCTCATGCGGTTGCCCAGGGCGTGCAGACCGGCCCCGTCAATGTTTGGTGCCTGGGCGAGAAGCCCCACCACCTCCCGGTAGAGGTCAACGCCGCCGTTGGCGGCCAGGGCCAGGGCGTGTCCGACGCTGCCTTCCGAAAGCCGGACGAGGATGGCCCGATCCGTGTCGGAAAGCCCGGGATGGCGCTCGGACAAAAGGGCGTCCACGGTGGCATCCGGCAGTGGCCGCAGGGCCAGCCGCCGGCAGCGCGACCGGATGGTGGCCAGAAGCCGGCCCGGGGTGTGACTCAGGAGGAGCAGAACGACGTTGCCCGGCGGCTCCTCCAGGAACTTGAGGATGGCGTTGGCGGCGCTGCGGTTGAGATCATCAGCGGGATCGACGATCACCAC
>CAJXLG010000373.1 GCA_913055885.1 uncultured Rhodospirillales bacterium | reverse complement strand
ATCCTTCCCTTCAGCCGCACCCTGGACAACAGCGCCAACAACCGGACGGTGGCGCACCGCGCCTGTAACCGGGCGAAGGGCAACCGCTCCCCGTGGGAGGCGTTCAGCCGCCAGCCCGACCTGTGGCCGGTGATCGCCGAGCGCGCCGCCCACATGCCGGCGGCCAAGGCGTGGCGCTTCACCGAGGACGCCATGGATCGTTTCGAATCGGCGGAACGCGACTTCCTGGATCGTCAGGCGCACGACACGTCCTACATCGGCCGCCTGGCGCATCAGTACCTGGCGCACCTCGTGGGCGCCGAACAGGTGTGGGTGGTGCCCGGCCGGCTGACGGGGCTGTTGCGGCGCAAATGGGACCTCAACGGTCTTCTGGAGCCGGAGGGCGGCGGCAAGAACCGCGACGACCACCGCCACCACGCCATCGACGCCGCCGTGGTGGGCGTCACCAGCCGTTCCATGCTCAAGCGCATCGCCGACGCCAACCCGGCGGAGCGCGAGCGGCTGGTCATTCCGCACCCGTGGAACAGCTTCCACGCCGAGCTGGCCGATGCCTTGGGGCGCATCGTGGTTTCCCACAAGCCGGACCACGGCGTCTCCCACGCCCCCGATCCGCACACCACGGACGGCAAGCTGCACGAGGACACCAATTACGGGCCGGTGGCCGATCCCCGGGCGGCGGGCGGCTGCAACCTCGTCTTCCGCAAGCCCCTGGAAAGCCTCACGGCCGGCGAGGTGGACCGCGTCCGCGACCCCGACCTGCGGGCGGAGCTTGCCGACTGGCTGAACCGGGCGGTGGCCGCCGGCCACAAACGCGCCGAGGCCCTGAGCTGGTTCCGGCAGGAGAAAGGCATCCGGCGGGTGCGGCTGCTCAAGGCCAACAGCTCCGCCGTGCCCATCTACCATAAGGCGGGGGAGCACGTGCGCTGGATCGTGCCGGGCGAAAACCACCACGTGGACCTGTTCGAGCTGCCGGACGGCGCGCGGTGGGGCCGCGGCGTTTCCGTGCTGGCCGCCCACCGACCGGACCAGTTCCCGCCGGCGCCGGTGCCCGAGGGGGCGCGCCACCTGATGCGCCTGCACAAGAACGACATGGTGCAGTTGACCGCCGTGGAGGGGGCGCCTGTGATGCTGGTTGCTCAGATCAACATCCGTGCCGGTCGCGTCCGTCTCGCACCACACGCAGCAGGCGGAAGCCTGCAGAAGCGTCACGACGACTCGAACGATCCGTTCCGCTGGACCTTCGCCACCTGGGACTATCTGCGCCGGGCCGGCGCCCGCCGGGTGGTGGTGGATGCCATCGGCCGCGTTCATCCCAAGGAGCCGAAGGGATGATGGCGCGGGTCGTGGAGGTGGCCGACGAGGGCCGCCACATCGCCGTGGAGCGCGGCTTCCTGGTGGCGAAGGTGGACGGCGCGGAGGTCGGGCGCGTGCCCCTCGACCAGATCTGCGCCGTGGTGTTCAACGCCCATGGCCTGACGTGTTCGGCCAACGCCCTCAACCGGCTCAGCGAATCGGGCATCCCGGTGGTGCTGTGCGGGTCGCATCACCGCCCGGTGTCCCTCGTCTGGCCGGTGGACGCCCACCACGCCCAGGCGCTTCGCATGCGGGGCCAGCTTGCCGCCGGGAAACCCCTCCAGAAGCGGCTGTGGCAAAGCCTCATCAAGGCGAAGATCGGCCATCAGGCGGCCGTGGTGGACTGGCTGGGGGAGCGCAGCGGCGCGCTCGCCGACGTGGCCGGGAAGGTGCGTTCCGGCGATCCCGACAACCTCGAGGGCTACGCGGCGCGGCGCTACTGGCCCCTGGTGTTCGGGTCCGATTTCCGGCGAACGCCCGAGGGACCGCCGCCCAACGGGCTCCTGAACTATGGCTACGCCATCCTGCGCGCGGCCACGGCGCGGGCGGTGATGGCGGCGGGGCTGCATCCGACGCCGGGCATCCACCACCGCAACCGGGAGAACCCCATGTGCCTGGTGGACGATCTCATGGAGCCCTTCCGGCCCTGGGTGGACGCCCTGGTGGTACGGCTCACGGGCAAGGGCTGGTGGGATGTGGAAAAGCCGACCAAGGGCGTCCTGGGGCGGCTGCCGGTGCTGGACCTGGAGAGCGCCCAGGGCACCACGCCCCTGTTCCTGGCTCTGGAGCGGCTGGCGGCGTCGCTGGCGCACGCCTACGACCAGGGGCGGGCGGCCCTGGACCTGCCGCGTGCGCCGCTGCCACTGGACCTGG
>CAJXLG010000372.1 GCA_913055885.1 uncultured Rhodospirillales bacterium | reverse complement strand
TGCAGGTCGTGGGATACGATACCGAGGCGGTTCCGGAGATCCCAGACGTTGTAGCGCTCCCTTCCGAAGATGCGGAGCCTGCTGTCCTCGGCAACCACGGGATGGATTTCCCTCGAAATAAGTTTGAGGAGGGTTGTTTTCCCGGCTCCGTTCGGTCCGAGAATCGCCGTGTGGGTTCCCCGCTCTATTTGTAGAGTAAAGTCGTCGAAAACCCGGGTCTCTCCTCGGTATGCGCTCACGTGTCCTGCGTCGAGTATATAGTCCATGCCTCACTATAACTGGAAAAGGTCCGACAGGTAAGGGGGAGAACTTCCGAAGAGGCGACAGAGAACAATGGAAGGGAACTACACTCCTTCGAAGATTCGCCCGCCGACCGGCGTCTGGGAGCGATACCCCCACCGAAGAGCTTCGAAGTTTCACTCGCCGTATCAGCTCTTTCCATTCTTCGAGCAGTCCTCTATGCTGAGGGTATGGACAAATATGAGTTCGACCGAATCACCACCAGGGGCGGCGACAGGGCAATGGCCACAGGGCCCCCGGAACTGGAGGCCACGGCCCCGCGACTGGTCTCCCGTTCCGCCATTTGTCCGTCAAAACGCACGCCCCCGGCAGTCGGCTGCGACCCGACGGCCGTTCCGGCCCGCGCCCCCGCGCCCGGGCGCCCCGGCCATCGCGGGACCGCCCGGGCTGGCCTGCCGTGGATCCGCCCCGGCCTTCTATTGCGCGTATTTCCTTAAAGGAACGTTTAACGTGCGTTGTGGCGCGGCACACATCAGGGGAAGAGCACGCCCGGATTCATGATCCCGTCGGGGTCCAGGGCGTTCTTGACGCGGCGCATGGCGTCGAGGGCCACGGGGTCCCGCACGCGCGCCAGCTCCGCCGGCTTGAGGCGGCCGATGCCGTGCTCGGCGGCGATGCTGCCGCCCATGGCCGCCACGACATCGTGGACGACCCGGTTCATGGCGTCCCAGTGGGCCAGGAAGGCGTCGCGGTCCAGGCCCTCGGGCTGGGTCAGGTTGAAGTGGATGTTGCCGTCCCCCAGGTGGCCGAAGGGAACGGGGCGCACCCCGGGCACTTCCGCTTCCGCCGCCGCCGTGGCGCGGGCCAGGAAATCGGGGACGGCGGCCACGGGGACGCTCACGTCGTGCTTGATGCTGCCGCCCTCCGGCTTCTGGGCCCCGGGCAGGCTCTCCCGCAGGTGCCACAGGGCGTGGCGCTGCGCCTCGCTCGACGCCACCACGCCGTCCACGGCCTCGCCCGACTCGAAGGCGGCGCCCAGCAGGGTTGCCAGCAGATCGGGCAGGGTGCCGTCGGCGCGTGGCGAGGCCAGTTCCAGGAGCACGAACCACGGATACGCCCCGTCGAAGGGGTCCCGCGCGCCGGGGATGTGGCGGGTGACGAAATCCAGCCCCCGCCGCGGCAGGAGCTCGCACGCCGCCAGCACGTCCCCGGCCTCGCCGCGCGCCCGGTTGAGGAGGGCGAGCGCGCTTTCCGCGTCGGGCACGGCGGCCAGCGCCGTGGCCGTCTGGCGGTGCGGCGGCACCAGCCGCAGGGTGGCCGCCGTGATGAGCCCCAGCGTTCCTTCCGAGCCGACGAGGAGTTGGTCCAGGGCGTAGCCGGTGTTGTCCTTCACGGGGCGGTCCAGGCCGCTGTAGACGCTGCCGTCGGGCAGCACCGCCTCCACGCCGCGCACCAGGTCGCGCGCCATGCCGTAGCGCAGCACGTGGACGCCGCCGGCATTGGCCGCCAGGTTGCCGCCGATGCGCGCCGATCCCTCCGCCGCCAGGGAAAGGGGGAAGAGGCGGTCGGCGTCGGCCGCCGCCCGCTGCACGTCCGCCAGGACGGCCCCCGCCTCCACGGTGAGGGTGTCGCCCGCCGGGTCCACGCGGCGGAGGCGGTTCAGGCGCTCCGTGGCCACGACGACGGCCCCTTCCGGCGCGGCGGCGCCGCCCACCAGGCCCGTGTTGCCGCCCTGCGGCACCACCGGCGTCCACGTATCCGCACAGGCGCGGAGCACGGCGGCGGCCTCGTCGGTGGTGGCGGGACGCACCACGGCCGCCGCCCGCCCCCGGAAGCGGCCGCGCTGCTCTTCCTGGTAGGGCGCCAGGGCGTCGGCCGTGGTGAGGCAGTGGGGGTCGCCCACGATGGCGCGCAGGCGGTCGGGCAGGGTGTCATTCATCATCGCCGGCCTCCGACGCGGCGCGTCGGCGGGCGTCCTGTTTCGAGGGTGCGCCCCGGGG
>CAJXLG010000371.1 GCA_913055885.1 uncultured Rhodospirillales bacterium | reverse complement strand
CCCCACCGCCAGCACCGCCACGGGAAGCGCGCCGTCGCCGTGGTGGCCGGCGGCGTCGAGGGCCGCCTGCACCCGGTTGCGGAAGCGCTCGCGGTGGGACAGGCCGGTGATCTGGCAGTGGTGGTGGAGATGGGTAACGGTGTCCTCCAGCGCCTTGCTGTGCCGGCGGTCGCGCAGGGCCATGACGGCCAGCCGCCGGTCCGCCAGGTCCACGGGCGCGATGTGCGCCTGCACGGGGAAGGAACCGCCGTCGCCGTCGAACACGGCCATGTCGGTGACGATGGGATCGTGCACCGGGGGCGTGCCGTCCCCGGCACCCGTGCACGCCTGCACGGCTTCCAGGACATGGGGCACGTCGCGCGCCGGCACGAGGCCGCGCACGTCGCATCCGGCCAGCGGCTCGCCGCCGCCGCCCCCGGCGAAGAGCCGCCGCGCCGCCGGATTGCACGAATCGATGAGGCCGTTGCCGGTAAGGGTGA
The DNA here is from genome assembly GCA_913055885.1 of uncultured Rhodospirillales bacterium. Taxonomy (GTDB): domain Bacteria; phylum Pseudomonadota; class Alphaproteobacteria; order Rhodospirillales; family CAJXLG01; genus CAJXLG01. Next base: position 1,788 of record CAJXLG010000371.1, on the reverse strand, counting down.
CGACGCCGTCGGGCAGGGCGTCCATCACCGCGTGCAGGCGGGCCGTGCGGTCCGCCAGGGCCGCCGCCATGCCGTCGGTGGCCTCGCTGCTGATCCCGGTATCCATGATGGTCTCGCTGCCCTGCATGGTCCAGCGCCCCCGTCCGTCGCTGTTTCCCCCGCTCGCAGGATCGGCGATATGTCCGCGCCGTTCCGGATACACGGATTAGGGTAGAACGGATCAATCGTTTGTAAATATCGGATGCAGGGGCGGATGTTGACGACTGTTAACATCAGCCATCGGGCGGGAGCGTGCGCGCCAGGATCAGGGCGTCCGCGGGGCGGTCCCCGGGCCGGGGATAATAGGCGCGGCGGCGGCCCGCCTCGCCGAAGCCGGCGGCCGCGTAGAGCCGGCGGGCGGCCGTGTTGTCCGTCGCCACTTCCAGCACCATGCGGCGCGCGCCGCCGGCGACGGCGGTGGCCAGCACACCGTCCAGCAGCCGGCGGCCCAGGCCCGCGCCGCGATGCTCCGGGACGACGGCCAGGGTGAGAAGCTCGCCCTCGTCCACCGTGAGGCGGAAGACGGCCAGGCCGGCCGGCGGGCCCTCGGGGGGCCGCGCCGTCAGGGCGCTGGTTCCCGGGATGGCCAGCACGGCGTCGAAGGTTCCGGCGTCCCACGGGGCGTCGAAGCACCGGGCATGCGCCGCCGCCAGCGTTGCCGCCGCGTCGCGGCCCGCCGCCACCAGGGGAAAGGGGGCGGCCGTCACGATGCCGCGGGCCGCACGCGCCCGCCGTCGGCGGGCGGGGTGGCGTCGGGCGGGCGGAGGTACAGCGGTTCCAGCGGATGGCCCGCCGGATCCCGGTGCGCGGCCAGGGCCGCCACCACGCCCGCATCGGGCACCCCCGGGGTATCGGCCACGGGCGCCCCCAGGGCCCCGGCCGCCGTTTCCGCGGCATCGCCCGCCACCGTCCAGGGGCCGTCCAGACCGGCGACGTGGGCGGGCAGGTCCGCCGGCAGGCAGGCGGCGGCGTCGGTCAGGGGCGTGCCGTCGGCGGCGAAGGCCTGGACGTAGAGGTCGCGACGGCGGGCGTCGAGGGCCACCAGGCGCGGCCCGTCCGTCGGGTCGTTGGCGGCCACGGCCTCCAGGCTGGTGATGCCGATCCCCGGGATCCCCGCCGCCAGCACCAGGCCGCGCGCCGTGGCGAGGCCGACGCGCAGGCCGGTGAAGGCGCCCGGGCCCACCGTGGCGGCGACGGCGTCCAGGTCGGCGTAGCGGCTTTCCGCCGCCGCCAGGACGCGCTGGATCATGGGCATCAGGGCCTCGGCGTGGCCGCGCCGCATGGGCTCCGTCTCGCGGGCGGCGACGGCGCCGTCCGCCCACACGGCGGCGGAGCACTGGCTGGTGGCGGTATCGAAGGCGAGCAGACGCACGGCGGACTCCGGTCAGGGTGGCGGGATGTACGAACGGTGGTCCTGAACCTCCGGCGCGTGCAGGCGCGCCATGCGGTCGGCCCAGTCGGGCGACGCGGCGGGCGGCGGCGGTTCCACGGCCTCCGGATCATCCTCCGCCCGGAAATGCAGCCCGAAGGGCGCGTCGGGGAGCGGGCCGGTAAGCCGCACGGACAGCACCCGCGCCAGCGCCCGGGCCATGGGGACGTCCGCTTCCGCTTCCTCCAGCGTCGCCTCCACCCGGGGCAGCAGGGCGCTCACGGTGCGGCCCAGGTATTCCAGGCCGTCGGCCACGCGCTCCGGCGTGGGGCCGCGTATGCGCAGGCCCCACAGGCGGAAGCCGAGCTGCACCGTCTCCG
>CAJXLG010000370.1 GCA_913055885.1 uncultured Rhodospirillales bacterium | reverse complement strand
ACGAAGCTCCCCGCCGGCTCCAGGCGGGCCAGCGGCCGCGCCAGTTGGCGCGGCAGGACGCCCACCGCCACCCGGCCGCCGTCCAGTGGCGGCACGGGCAGCATGTTGAAGACGGCAAGCGCCAGATTGATGATGAGGCCGTTGCGCAGGTTGTACCACACCCACTCGCCGTACGGGGACGGCAAGACCTGCTGCACGTGGAACAGCAGGGCCGCCGCGAGGGCCAGCAGGATGTTCGTCCCCGGCCCCGCCAGGGCCACCCAGATCATGTCGCGGCGCGGATTGCTGAGCCGGCCGAAGTCCACGGGCACGGGCTTGGCGAACCCGATGACGAAATTGAGCGGCGACAGGATCAGGAGCCCCGGGATGAGGATGGTGCCCACCGGGTCCACGTGGCGCAGGGGATTGAGGGTGATTCGCCCCGCCTCGCGCGCCGTGGGGTCGCCCAGCCAGTTGGCGACGTAACCGTGCGCCGCCTCGTGCAGCGCCACCCCGAGAAGGACCGGCAGGACCCAGGCGGACGCGGTGAAGAGCCACGCCGCGGTCTCACCCGTCACGCCACTTCCTCCAGGAGCATGGACAGGCGCATGCGGGCATCGTCGATGAGCGGCACGGGGAGGTTCTGGCGCCGGTCCTCGGCCGCCATGAGCCGGCGCAGGCTGCTCTTGCGCACCTGCGGCACCACCCCGGCCACGGCCTCCATCCCGTCCATGTCACCGGAGCCGTGCAGGACGACATCGCAGCCCGCCTTGAGCGCCCCTTCGGCGCGGTCGGCGAGGCTGCCGCTCAGGGCTTCCATGCTGAGGTCGTCCGTCACCAGCACGCCGTCGTAGCCGATGGTGTCGCGCACGACGCCGTGGATGACGTCGCGCGACAGGGTGGCCGGGTTTTCCCGGTCCAGCGCCGAGAACACCACGTGCGCCGTCATGGCCCACGGCATGTGGGCGAGCGCCCGGAACGGCAGGAAGTCCGTCTCCCATAGGGTGTCGTAATCCGTGTCCACCACGGGAAGGGCCTCGTGGCTGTCCGTGGTGGCGCGGCCGTGGCCGGGGATGTGCTTCACGACGGGGGTCACGCCGCCGGCCAGCAATCCCAGGGAGGCGGCCCGGCCAAGCGCCTTCACCACGTTCGGATCGGCGGAGAAGGCGCGGTCACCGATGACGGGATGGCCGTCCGCCGCCGGCACGTCCACCACCGGGGCGCAGTCCACGGTCACGCCCAGGTGGCGCAGGTCGCGGGCGATGAGGCGGGCGTTGAGCCACGCCGCTTCCTCCCCCGCTTCCTGGTCCGTTTCCGCCAGGCGGCCGATGGTGGCGGCGGCCGGCACCTCGCGCCATTCCGGGGGCCCCAGGCGCGCCACCCGGCCGCCCTCCTGGTCGATGAGGACGGGGGCATCGGGGCGGGTCACCACGTCCCGCAGCTCCTGCACCAGTGCCCGGAGCTGGCGGGCGTTCTCCACGTTGCGCCCGAAGAGAATGAAGCCGAGGGGATCGGCCTCGGCGAAAAAGGCTTTTTCGTCATCGTCCAGGGTCGTGCCCCGGCAGCCGAAAATCACCGCCCGCGGCGGCCGTTCCTCAAGGCTTGACAACCCAGCACCCCTGTCCTTTCTCTTTCAGCCGCTTGCACAGCGACGTGGCCGCCGCGCGATCGTCGAAGGCGCCCACGCGCAGGCGATAGAAGGTGCCCTTGCCGGCCACCTCCGCCGCCTTGATGGTGTGCGCCGCGCCGCCCAGCAGATCGCTGTACTGCTTCCGGAGGCGCTGCCAGACCTGTTCGACGCCGGCCCGTTTCTTCATGGAGGCCACCTGGACGCGATAGGCGGGCTCGCCGCCAGCCGCCGCCGCGTCGGCGTCGGCTTCGGCGTCACCGTCGCCGGCTCCCTGCGCCGCCGCCCGGGTTTCCCCGGCGTCGCGGGCGGTTTCGGTTTCCTGCCGCGCCTGGCTCGATTCCTGTTCCGTCCCGGCCGTTTTCCCGTCCGGTTCTTCCCTGCCGTCCTTCGCGGACATCTCCGGCGCGGCCTTCTGCCGGTCGCCGGCTTCGCTTTCGGCCTGCGCCTGCTTCGCCTCGCCGGCGCCCGTATCACCGGCCGCCTGCCCGTCGCCGGTGGCGTCACCCTCCATCTTGCGGGCGATCATCTCCGCCACTTCGTCGTCGGAGGGCTCCTGGCCGGTCTTCCGGCCGCCCTTGTCGGCCGCGCCGTCCGCCGGGGCCGTGTCGCCATCGGCCTGCCCGTCCGTCTTTGCCTGCTGCTGTTGGTCCGGCTTATCGGGAAAGCCCTCGC
>CAJXLG010000369.1 GCA_913055885.1 uncultured Rhodospirillales bacterium | reverse complement strand
GGAGGAGAGGGGCGTGCGCAGGTCGTGGGTGACGTTGGCGAAGAAGGCGGCTTTGAGCTCGTTGGCGCGTTCGGCCTTCTCCTTCGCGGCTTTCAGGTCGCGCTCGTACCGCACCTGCTCGCTGACGTCTTCGATGGAGTAGACCACCTGCCGGATGCGGCCGGCCGCGTCGTGGAGAGGCGCGGCGTGGAAGGAGAGGGAGCGCGCCGTGCCGTCGGGGCGTTTCAAGAGGTACCGTTCGCCGGAGATGGACGTGTTTTCGCGCAGGATGCGCCGAAACGGCCACTCGGGGGGCGGAAGGGCGTTGCCGTCGAGGTCGGCAAGCGTGCCCGTGTCGAGGTAGTGCGTGCCGCGGAGCGCGTCTGGGTCCCTCCCGATGATGTCCGCGGCCCGCTCGTTGGCGAAGGAAATGGTGCCGTCGGCGTCGACGATAAGGAGGGCCGTGACGCTGGTGTCCAGAATGGCCTTGGTGAGGCTGCGCTCCCGTTGCAGGTCGCGTTGCGTCTCGATGCGGCCGGTCACGTCGTTGAAGTACACCGAGAGGCCGCCCTCGAAGGGGAAGGCCTTCACCTCCAGCCAGCGATTGAGCGGGGGGTAGTATTCGAGAAATTCCACCGTGCGCTCCTCGGCCATTGCCGTTTCGTAGTTTTCTTGGAACGTGGAGCCTGCGGCCCCCGGAAATGCGTCCCATATGTTTCTCCCGAGGAGCTCCTCGCGGGGGCGTTCGAGCAGGGTTTCGGCCTGGGCATTCACGTAGGTGAGGATCCAGTCCTCGTCGAGAGCCACGAAGGCGTCGGTGATGCTTTCGAGGATGCGCCGGCGCTGCTGGCTGGTTTCGCGGTGCACCTTACGCGACGCGTTCAGGTCCGACGCGTAGTGCCGGAGCGTGAGTTCGTCCACCACCACGCCGGCCAGGTCGGCGAGCGTCGCGCGGTCGTCGTCCCCGAACGATCGTGGCGTGTCGTCGATCAGGCAGAGCGTCCCCAGGCGAGGGCCGTTGGGGGCGGCAAGGGGCGCGCCGGCGTAGAACCGGATGTGCGGCGCGCCGGTCACAAAAGGGTTGTCGGCAAAGCGGGGGTCCTCGCGGGCGTCCGGCACCACCATCACCCCGGCCCGCTGGATGGCGTGGGTGCAAAAGGAGACCTCGCGGTCGGCGCGCTCCAGCGCGATGCCGTGTGCAGAGAGGCACCACTGGTGGTCCTGGTCGATAAAGCTGACCATGGCAACGGGCACCTCGAAGAGCCGGGCAGCCAGGCGTGTAATCCGGTCGAACGCCTCGGTGGGAGGGGTGTCGAGCACATCATACTGCGCGAGCGTGCGGAGCCGTTCAGCGTCTGGGTCGGGCCGTTCGGGGTCTGAGGCGGACGCGTTCATGGCGTCGGGCGGGTGGGCACAGAAGGGACGGTGGGCGGCGCGGGAGCAGGGGCGCATGGTACGTGTGGAGCCGGATCCGCTTCGCCCCCGGCTACGGAACACGGGGCCGGCCGTGGAGGCAGCCGTGGGGAAGAGCTCGGTCGTATTCCAGCTCTGTTACATTTGCGGGGCGAGAATGCTCCGTCGCGGTCTAATGTACCGCTGCAGTCTCGACGCGCGAGAAAAGGCGCCTCCCATCGCCTCTGAGTGGGCCTGGCGCTGGTGAGTGGGCCTGGCGCCGGGCCGGGGCGCGGTGCGTTGGGCATCGGGGGGGTGCCTTGGGGCTCAGGAGGTTTCGGCGGCCATTTCTGCTTCGAGGGCGCGCCGGGTAGAGCGGCGGCGCGCCTCCAGCCCGTCGCTGAGGACCACCTCGTGCGGCGGCACGTCGGGGGAGAGGGCCCGGAGGCGCGTCGGCAGTTCCGCGAGGCGCGCCGTGGCGTGTTCGCGCAGGGCCGTGAGGGGACGCGAGGCGCCGGCCTCCGTGCGCTGCCCGTTGGCCATGACGCGCTCCAGCAGGGGCGCGCCGCTGACCTGCTCTGCGTCCGTAGCAATCACGTCGCGCACGGCCATGCCGTTTTCGTACTGCCGCACCACCTGCTTGCGGCCCGGCAGGTTCGACTTCGCCTTGGAGAGCTTCATGCGGGGCTCGCCGGCGTAGCCGGAGAGCTTGTAGGCGCTGTCGAGCGCGGGATGGTCGGCCGAGGTTCCCATTTTGGTGCCCACCCCAAAGCCGTCGAGGGGCGCGCCGCGATCGAGGAGCTCCGCGATTGCGTATTCGTCGAGCCCGCCACTGGCCAGAATGAGAACGTCGTGGAGGCCGGCCTCGTCGAGCAGGCGGCGCGACTGCTGAGCCAGGGCCGCCAGGTCGCCGGAGTCGAGCCGGATGCCGCCCACCTCGA
>CAJXLG010000368.1 GCA_913055885.1 uncultured Rhodospirillales bacterium | reverse complement strand
CGCACTGGCACAAGCCCTGCGCCCGGGCGGGACCGCGATCATCGCGACATTCGCGGATGACGGGCCGGAGATGTGCTCGGGCCTGCCCGTGGTGCGCTACGCCCCGGAGACCCTGGCGGCGGAGCTGGGCCCCGGGGTGCGCCTGGAAGGGTGGTCTTTCGAGGACCACGTCATCCCCGGGGGCAACACCCAGGCCTTCCAGTACACCGTGCTCAGGCGGCAATAAGCGGGTTCGATCAAGGCGGCGCCGGCGATCCTTCTGGCATCCCGCAAGGCTTTGCTGGACCACCCGGCGCGGGAGCAGGGGTCAAGCAGGCGGTGCCGATGAGTCGGCAGGCACCCAAATAAGGCATGGCGCCGATCCTCGAAGATCCGCGCACGCCACACCCTGACGTTGCCGGACGCCATCCAGGTAGCCACCGCGCTGCACAGTGGTTCCGTGGCCCTCGTGACCCATGACCGGGATTTTCAAGCGGTTGCCGACGTTCAGGTCCCGGGGCTTGGCACGGACGGATCCGGAAGATCCGGCCACATTACGGCCGCGACCCGCGCGGCCAGGGCCAGGGCATCGTGCGTGCCCTCGGCCTCGCCCTTTTCGAAATCGCCTTCCACCTGGCCCATCTGATTGGTGACGTGGGCGAAACACACCACCCGTCGGTCGCGCGCCCGGGCAAAGGCGTAAAGCGCCGCCGCTTCCATCTCCACGGCCAGGTAGCCTTCGGCCGTCATGGCGTCGATGTTGGCCTGCGTCTCCCGGAACGGCGCATCCGTGGTCCAGGCGGCGCCGCGCACCACGGGCACGGCGAGGCCGTCAAACGCCCCGTCGAGCGCGCCGGGAAGATTCTCGGGCGCGTCGCTGTGCCGCGCCGGCGGCTGGTAATGGTAGCTCGTGCCCTCGTCGCGCACGGCCCGGTCGATGAGGACGAAATACGGCGGCTCTTGCGGCGCGGCGAGCTGGCCCGCCGAGGTGATGCTGATGAGCAGTTGGCAACCGGAGACGAAAAGCTCCTCCGCCACCAGCACGGCGAAGGCCGATCCCACGGCGCAGGCCACGATGCCGAAGGTGATGCCCTCCGCCTCGAAGACGTAGAGGTCCGTGTGGTAGCAGACCCAGCCCTCGTGCGGGCGGGCGCGACCTTCGGCCAGCAGCCGGCGCACCATATCGCCGTCCGGGTCCAAAAGGCACACGGCGGGCACCGGCTCGATTTCCGCCCCCTTCTGCCGCCGCGCCTCGCGCAACAGGCTTTCCGGGGTGAAGGCGGACGGCGTATCGTAGGCCTTGCCCGATAGGATGGGGGGTGTTTCGTCGGTCATGGACTCTTTCCCGCCGCGAGGTCCGGCCCGGGCTTGCTCCCGGCAACAACAAGAAAGGCGGCGCCAACGGGCGTCAAACGGCCGAGCCAGGGATCCACAATGCGTACCATCCGCGCACCCAGGGCACAACGCGGATAGTAAACGGCACCGCGTGCCGGCCCCGGGGAAAGGCCCACCCCAGCCATGAGTCGGCGAAGGCCGCCGGCCGTCCAGAAGGTGGCGGAGGACCAGAAGGATCCCGTCACCCACCCCCGCAGCCGCCGTTCCAGGGCCCACAGGCTCCACCGGCCAAGCTCCCCCAGGACGATCCGGCCGCCGGGCCGCACGACCCGGGCCATTTCGCCCACCACCCGGCCGGGATCATCCACCAGGCAAAGCACGGTCACGGCGACGGCCGCATCGAAGTGGTTGTCGGGGAACGGCAGGGCCCGCACGTCGCCCCGAACCAGGGAGAACCCACCGCCCCGGGAACGGGCCGCCGCCAGCATGGCGGGATCGGCGTCGATCCCGGTCACGCGGACGCCCGCCGCGTCCAGGGCGCCAGCGAGGGCGCCGTCCCCGCACCCGGCGTCGAGGACGTGTTGCCCCGACCGGGCCGCGACGCACCGCAGGATCGCGTCCCGCTCCAGGCTGTCCGTGATGCGGCCCAGCGTGCTGGCGCGCCACGCCGCGTAGCGGTCGGTCAGGGTTTCAGCCCCGCCGGAGGTGTGGGCCATGCCTCACGCTTTCCCGTGCCATACACCCTCGCGCCAGACCCGCATCAGCCTTCGCCCCGGTGTTCCCGGATCAGCCGGTCGAGTGCCGCCACCAGGTCGTTAACGCCCCCTTCCCCCAGGGTCAGATCGTCCAGGCCGAAAGGACAGGCGAGCCCGGACGGCACGCCGCCTTCCCCGCGCACGGCGAATTTATGGTTGGCGTCGGCAACGGCCCGCCGCCAGGCCTTTTCCATGTCCAACGTCCCGGCAAGGCTGGGCGATGTTTCCAGCACGCCGCGTCCCG
>CAJXLG010000367.1 GCA_913055885.1 uncultured Rhodospirillales bacterium | reverse complement strand
TCCGCGCCTTCGCCCGCGATAAACACCGCACCGTCGACGACAATCCGTTCGGCGGCGGTGCCGGGATGGTGCTGCGGCCGGACGTGGTGGACGGCGCCGTTCAGGCGGCCCATCGCGCGGGCCGGGCGCTCATCCACCTGACCCCGCGGGGGCGGCCGCTGACGCAGGCGCGGGTGCGGCAACTGGCCGCGGGGCCGGGCGTGACGCTCCTGTGCGGGCGCTACGAAGGGCTCGACGAGCGGGTCGTGGAGGCGCACGCCATGGAGGAGGTCTCGCTCGGGGACTTCATTCTGTCGGGCGGGGAGATGGCCGCCTTGTGCGTCATCGACGCCTGCGTGCGGCTCCTGCCCGGCGTTGCGGGATCGCGGGATTCGCTGGAGGACGAGAGCTTCGAGGCCGGCCTCCTGGAGTACCCGCAGTACACCCGGCCGCAGGTGTGGAACGGCCGGGCCGTGCCGGATACGCTGCTGTCCGGCCACCATGCGCGGATCCGGGCCTGGCGGCGCGCCCGGGCGGAAGAGATCACGCGGCAGCGGCGGCCCGATCTGTGGGCCCGTTACGCGGCCGCCAAGGACGACGAAGAGGGTGAGCCATGAACATCATCGACCAGCTCGAGAGTGAGCAGATCGACAAGCTGACCGCCGAGCGCCCGGTCCCCGAGTTCATGCCCGGCGATACCGTCCGGGTGAACTGTCGCGTGGTGGAAGGCAGCCGCGAGCGCATCCAGGCGTTCGACGGCGTCTGCATCGCCCGCAAGAACCGCGGCATGAACTCCTCCTTCACCGTGCGCAAGGTCTCCGCCGGCGAGGGCGTGGAGCGCATCTTCCCGCTCTACGCGCCCACCATCGATTCCATCGAGGTGCTGCGCCGCGGCGACGTGCGCCGGGCGAAGCTCTATTACCTGCGGGGCCGCACCGGCAAGTCCGCCCGCATCCCGGAAAAGACCACCGGCTGGGCCGCCAAGCTGGACGCCCGCAAGCGGGCCGAGGCGGGCGAGGCCAAGAAGGGCAAGCGCGCCAACAAGAAGCGCCAGGGCAACAAGGCGAACCGGGGCTGAGGCCCCGCGTTCCGCCCGCCCACGCGAGGGAGTCCGGCCATGGCCGCAGCGCGTACCCTGTACGACAAGATCTGGGATGCGCATGTCGTCGATACCTATGACGACGGCACCACCATCCTCTACATCGACCGGCACCTGGTGCACGAGGTCACCAGCCCGCAGGCCTTCGAGGGGCTGCGGCTGAACGGCCGGAGCGTGCGCCGGCCGGAGAAGACCCTCGCTGTGCCCGACCACAACGTCCCCACCACGGACCGCTCCGCCGGCATCGAGGACCCGGAATCGCGCGTCCAGGTGGAGACCCTGGCGCAGAACTGCCGCGAATTCGGCGTTCCGTACTTCCCCATGGACGACGAGCGCCAGGGCATCGTCCACGTGGTGGGGCCGGAACAGGGCTTCACGCTGCCCGGCGCCACGGTGGTGTGCGGCGATTCCCACACCGCCACCCACGGCGCCTTCGGCGCCCTGGCCTTCGGCATCGGCACGTCCGAGGTGGAACACGTCCTCGCCACCCAGACCCTTCTGCAGACCAAGGCCCCCAACATGCGGGTCACGGTCAACGGCGAACTGGGCGAGGGCGTGACGGCCAAGGACATCGTGCTCGCCCTCATCGGGGCCATCGGCACTGCCGGCGGCACCGGCTACGTCATCGAGTACCGCGGCGAGGCCATCCACGGCCTGTCCATGGAAGGCCGCATGACCGTGTGCAACATGACCATCGAGGCCGGCGCCCGGGCGGGGCTCATCGCCCCGGACGAGACCACCTTCGAGTACCTCAAGGGCCGCCCCCTGGCGCCCAAGGCGGGCACCTGGGAACAGGCCGTGGCGGCGTGGCGGGACCTGGCGCCCGACGACGGCGCCGTTTACGACAAGGAGGTGGTGCTGGAGGGGGCCGCCGTGGTGCCGCAGGGGACCTGGGGCACCAGTCCGCAGGACGTGGCCCCCGTCACGGGCACGGTGCCCGACCCGCGCGAGGCGGCGGACGACAACCGCCGCGCCGCCATGGAACGGGCGCTGGACTACATGGGGCTGACGGCCGGCCAGCGGCTCCAGGACGTGGCCGTGGACACGGTCTTCATCGGCTCGTGCACCAACGGCCGGCTGGAGGACCTGCGCGCCGCCGCGCGCATCGCCCGGGGGCGGCGCGTGGCCGACGGCGTGCGCGCCCTGGTGGTGCCGGGGTCCGGCCTGGTGAAGGAGGCGGCCGAGGCCGAGGGCCTGGACGAGACCTTCCGGGAGGCCGGCTTCGAGTGGCGCGAGCCCGGATGTTCCATGT
>CAJXLG010000366.1 GCA_913055885.1 uncultured Rhodospirillales bacterium | reverse complement strand
GGACCCTCGATGCGGTGAAACTCCCGGACAAGCGGTGGGCACACTGCCACACCCGCACCCATGCGCCAAGCCGCCGGGACCAACAAGGCATGCCGGGGGCTTCGCGTCACGGCCCGCTTTTTGCCACGGAGCCCGCGACCGGTTAGGGGATTTCCCTCTGTACGGCGCGCATTTCCTGCTTTAGACCGTTGCAGGATCGGCCTTGAACAAGGTCGCCGCTCCTGGTCCGGAAACCCTGATATGGCCGACCGCTCGTTCGCTTTCGTTCTCGACTTGTCGCGCCGACGGCGCCTGGGCCTGCTGGGCGGCCTCGACTTTGCCGCCGCCGCGGCAGCGCTTTATGGGGCCTATGCCCTGCCATCGGGAACCCTGGCCCCGGAGCGCCTCCTCGGTCCCGACGCCTGGCTCGTCGCGGCGTTGTTTGCTGCGCTGCCGCCGGTGTTCGTCGGGCTCAGGGTGTATCGGGTCATGCTGCGGTACGGCGGCGAGGTCATGGTGGCGGCCCTGGCCCGGGCTGTCACTGCCTTGGTGCTGGTTTTGGCCGTTGCGGCCCTGCTCTTCGCCGGCCCCGCTTTTCCCTGGACCGTGCTGGTGATGCTTTGGGCGCTCCTGCTGATCCTGACAGCGGGAGCACGGCTGGGTCTGGCCGGCGTGTCGCGCCGCACCCTGCGCGGGCGCTCACCGCGTCTGCCCGTGGCCGTGTGGGGCGCCGGTCACGCCGGGATCACCCTTGTCCAGAGCATGCAATCCGGCCCCACCTACGAGCCGGTGGCCCTCATCGACGACAACACGCGGCTGCATGGGCGCACCATTCGCGGAGTCGCGGTATATCCGCCCGAACGCGTGGGCGAGCTGGTGGAGAGTCTGGGGCTGCAGATGGTCGTCGTTGCCGTGCCGTCGGCAACCCTGGATGAGCGGCGCGCCATTCTCCGGCGCCTGGAGCCCTATCCGGTGGGCGTAAAGACCGTCGCGCCGCTGTCGGCGTACGCGGACCGCTGGGTACACGTGGACCAGATCCGCGAAATTCCACCCGAGGACCTGCTGTGGCGCGATCCCGTGGTCCCCAGCACGGACCTTCTGGCCCGGGACGTCCGGGGGCGCGCGGTCCTGATCACCGGTGGCGGCGGTTCCATCGGCAGCGAGCTGTGCCGCCAGGCCGTGCGCCTGGCCCCGCGGTACCTGGTGATCCTCGAACAGTCGGAATACGCGCTTTACCAGATCGAGATGGAACTGGCCCATCTGGCCGATGCGGCCGGTGTGACGGTGAAAGTGTACCCGATCCTGGGCTCGGCCGGCGACGCGGCGACCGTGGAGAGGGTGCTGCGGGACCATGGTGTGGAGACCATCTATCACGCCGCCGCCTATAAGCACGTGCCCCTCGTCGAGCACAATCCCGTGGCCGGAGCGGCGAACAACGTCCTGGGCACTCTCACCGTGGCCCGGGCGGCCCAGGCGGCAGGGGTGCACAAAATGGTGCTCATCTCCACGGACAAGGCAGTGCGCCCCGCCAATGTCATGGGCGCCAGCAAGCGCCTGGCGGAGCAGATCCTGCAGGCCCTGGCGGCAGAGGGAGGCGGCACGGAATTTGCCATGGTACGCTTCGGCAATGTCCTGGATTCCGCCGGCTCCGTGGTGCCGCGCTTCCGCCAGCAGATCGCCGATGGCGGGCCGGTTACGGTCACCCATCCCGACATTGCCCGCTATTTCATGACCATCCCCGAGGCCGTCCAACTCGTTCTCCAGGCGGGCGCCATGGCGGTGGGCGGCGAGGTTTTTGTTCTCGACATGGGCGATCCCGTCCGTATCTACGACCTTGCCGTGCGCATGATCCATCTGGCCGGCATGACGGTGCGGGATGAAAACAATCCGCACGGCGACATCCCCATCGACATTATCGGCCTTCGGCCGGGCGAAAAGCTCTACGAGGAACTGATCATCGGCGACAACGTTCACCCCACGGACCACCCGCGGATCCAGCGTGCCATGGAAGGCAATCTTTCCTGGCCGGTCCTGGAGGAGCTGTTGCAGCGTTTCGCCGAAGGGGCGGCCGATGCCAACGAGCATGTCGTGCGCAACACCCTGGCCGAGGGGGTGCCCGAACTGCCCACCGCGGGCGGCCCCCGCATCCCACAGGAAGCGTGATATCCGGGGCCGGCAGAGTCGCCATCAACGGCGACCCCGCCTTGGTGTAACCGAAAACTGAACGGCAAGAAACGCTTTACGACAAACCGGCGCCTACGACCGGCTGTCATCCGGCACAACATACGGGCGCCTCGAAAAATTGGCCCGCAGGGCGGATGCGTCCAGCCCGGATTGTCGCACCGCTCGACGCGCTGTGTTGGC
>CAJXLG010000365.1 GCA_913055885.1 uncultured Rhodospirillales bacterium | reverse complement strand
CGGCGCACAGCGAGCTGTGCGGCAATGCCACGCTGGCGCTCGGGCGGCGCCTTCCCGGCGGCTGCCGTATCCTCACGGAAATGGGGACGGTCTTTCCGGAGCGCGACGACCAGTATTTCCAGGCCGACGTGGGAATCTCGTGTACGCCGCGCGAGCCGGGGGCACGGGAGACGCCGGAACCGCTGATCATCGTCGAGGTGCTGTCGCCTTCCACCATCGACCACGACAAGGGCCGGAAGGGCACCCTGTACCGGGAAATTCCCAGCCTTCAGGACATCCTGTTCGTCGACTCGACACGGGTGCGGGTGGAGCACTGGCGTCGGGAGGGGGAAGGGTGGTTCATTCTCGACGTCATCGGCCGGGACAGCGCGGTGACGCTCAAGGCGCTCGACCTCACGCTGCCCCTGGCCGACGTCTACGACGGCGTCGCCCTGGAAAACGACGACGCCTGAACGGGGGTCAGTGGCGCGCCGCCTCGTCCTCGGGATAGGCGGCGATCTGGTGAATGGCGAGATCGGGGCCGCGGAATTCGTCCTCCTCGTCCATGCGGATGCCGATGAGGACGCGCAGCCCGCCGTAGACCAGGAGTCCGGCGAGCCCGGCGTAAACCGCCCCGGCCAGCGAGCCGGTGATCTGGGCGGGCAGGCTCACGCCGCCCAGGCCGCCCAGGGCCTCCAGCCCGAAGATGCCGCAGGCGATGCCGCCCCACACGCCGCACAGGCCGTGCAGCGGCCAAACGCCCAGCACGTCGTCCAGCTTGAGCCGGGTCTGACAGGCCTCGAAGGTGTAGATGAACAGGACGCCCGCGACGCCGCCCGTCACCAGGGCGCCGATGGGGTGCATGATGTCGGAGCCGGCACACACGGCCACCAGCCCGGCCAGGGCGCCGTTGTGCAGGAAGCCCGGGTCGTAGCGCCCGACGAACAGCCCCGTCAGGATGCCGCCCGCCATGGCCATGAGGGAGTTGATGGCGACGAGCCCGGTGGCCGCCTCGACGGTGCCGGCGCTCATAACGTTGAAGCCGAACCAGCCCACGCACAGGATCCACGATCCGAGCGCCAGATAGGGGATGTTGGAGGGCGGCAGGGCGACGAGCCTGCCGGCCTTCGTATACCGGCCCTGGCGCGCGCCCAGCATGATGACGGCGCCCAGCGCCATGAAGCCGCCCACGCCGTGCACCACCACGGAGCCGGCGAAATCGTGGAAACCGGCATCGAACAGGCCGTTCATGAGTGTCTGGAAGCCCAGCCGGTCGTTCCACACCATGCCCTCGAACAGCGGATAGAACACGCCGACGAGGACGGCGGTGGCGAGAAGCTGCGGGCCGAACCGCGCCCGCTCGGCAATGCCGCCGGAGATGATGGCGGGGATGGCGGCGGCGAAGGTCATGAGGAAGAAGAACATCACCAGATCATAGCCCGACGCGCCGAAGGCATCGCCCGCCTCGCCGGTGAGCACGTCGGCGCCGGTGAAGAAATCCACGCCATAGGCCACCGCATAGCCGATGAAAAAATAGGCAACCGTGGAAATGGCCAGGTCGGAAAGGATCTTCATGAGGGCGTTGACCTGGCTCTTGCGCCGCACGGTCCCCGCCTCCAGGAAGGCGAAACCGGCGTGCATGGCCAGGACCATCACCGCGCCCATGAGAACGAAGAAAACGTCCGCTCCCGGGATGCCGCCCGTCATACCGAAGCGCTCCTTGTGGCTGTTGCTGCACAGTAGGTGACGCGGCGGGGTCAGCAAGCCGGATGCCACAAGCCGCAAGGCCCGGTGTGCCGAAAACAGCATGACGAAGGGAGAGGCTGTTGTGCCTATCCAGTAGGCAGATTGTGCAAAATATGCCCACGGACTAAACAGCCTTACGGGGTTGGGCCGGGCGGGGTCATGCGGTAGGCATGGGCTCATGACCGGCCCCGAATTCGACCCCGCCTTCCGCGCCGCCTTCGAGCAGCTTCTGGTGTGGCGCCGGGACGTGCGGCATTTCCGCCCCGATCCCGTGCCGGAAGACCTCCTGGCCCATCTCCTGGACCTGGCGTGTCTGGCGCCGTCGGTGGGCAACAGCCAGCCGTGGCGCTTCGTGCGGGTGCGCGATCCCGGGCGCCGGGCCGATGTCCTGGACACCGCGGTGGCGCATCCGCAGGAGGCGGCGGCCGTTCACTGACGCCTGCGGCGCCGGCACCGGCCGCCGCCGGCCCGTAAGACCTTACCGACCGACCCGTTCACCGGTCCCATCAGCCACCTGCCGACAAAGGAGCCGACCATGGCGGAACGCATCGCCTTCGGACAGGACGACATCTTCAACACCATGCAGGATATGCCCGACGAGTCCCTGGACACCCTTGGCTTCGGCGCCATCCAGCTGGACAG
>CAJXLG010000364.1 GCA_913055885.1 uncultured Rhodospirillales bacterium | reverse complement strand
GCCGCCGGTGGTCACGGTCATGGGCCACGTTGACCACGGCAAGACGTCGCTTCTCGACGCCCTGCGCAAGACGGACGTGACCGCCGGCGAGGCGGGCGGCATCACCCAGCACATCGGCGCCTACCAGGTGATGATGGAGGGCGGCAGCCGCATCACCTTCATCGACACCCCGGGCCACGAGGCCTTCACGGCCATGCGGGCCCGCGGCGCCGGCGTCACGGACATCGTGGTGCTGGTGGTGGGGGCCGATGACGGCGTGCAGCCGCAGACCATCGAGGCCATCCGCCACGCCAAGGCGGCCGAGGTGCCCATCGTCGTGGCCATCAACAAGATGGACAAGCCCGACGCCGATTCGCACCGCGTCCGCCACGAGCTCATGCAGTACGACGTTTTCGTCGAGGATCTGGGCGGCGAAGTCCTGGCCGTGGACGTTTCCGCCAAGAACCTGGAGAACCTCACGAAGCTCGAGGAGGCCATCGTCCTTCAGGCCGAGATGCTGGATCTCAAGGCCAACCCGAACCGTGCCGCCCAGGGCGTCGTGGTGGAGGCGAAGATGGAACGGGGCCGCGGCTCCGTGGCCACGGTCCTGGTCCAGCGGGGCACCCTGACCATCAGCGACGTTTTCGTTGCGGGCATGGAATGGGGGCGTGTGCGCGCCCTCATCAATGACCGCGGCCAGAACGTCAAGGAGGCGGGTCCGTGCGTGCCGGTGGAGGTCCTGGGCCTTCAGGGCGTGCCCGAGGCCGGCGACGAGGTGCTGGTCACGGAGGACGAGAGCCGCGCCCGCGAGGTCTCGGAGTTCCGCCAGCGCAAGGCCCGCGAGGCCAAGATTGCCGCCAGCGCCGGTACCAGCGTGGAGCAGATGTTCGACCGCATCGCCGCCGGCGAGCAGAAGGAGCTGCCCGTGGTCATCAAGGGCGACGTGCAGGGCTCCGTCGAGGCCATCGCCGGCACGCTGGAAAAGCTGGGCAACGAGACGGTCAAGGTCCGGGTGCTCCACGCCGCCGTGGGCGGTATCAACGAATCGGACGTCAACCTGGCGAAGGCCTCCGACGCCGTGATCATCGGCTTCAGCGTCCGCGCCAACCGTCAGGCCCGCGAGCTGGCCAAGCGCGAGGGCGTGGAGATCCGCTACTACAACGTCATTTACGACGTGGCGGACGACGTGAAGAAGCTCCTGGCCGGCATGCTGGAGCCCACCCTGCGCGAGAACATCATCGGCTACGCCGAGGTGCGCCAGGTGTTCCAGGTCCCCAAGGTGGGCCGGGCCGCCGGCTGCATGGTGACCGAGGGGAACATCCGCCGGGGCGCCGGCGTGCGGCTCCTGCGCGACAACGTGGTCATCCACGAAGGCCGCCTGTCCCAGCTCAAGCGCTACAAGGACGATGTCCGCGACGTGCGCCAGGGCTACGAGTGCGGCGTGTCGTTCGACAATTACAACGACATCGAAGTGGGTGACTTCATCGAGTGCTACCAGATGGAGGAGGTGGCGCCCGAGCTGTAAGGCCCGGGCCCCTTCCCCCTTTTCCGGCGAGCGAGGCAAGACTTGGCACGACGGCAGGCCCGTGAGCCGAGTCAGCGCCAGCTCCGGGTGGGCGAGGCCGTGCGCCACGCCCTGGCCTGGTGCCTGGAACGCGGCGAGGTTCACGACCCCGACCTGGAGGACGTTTCCGTCACCGTGACGGAGGTGCGCATGAACGGCGACCTGTCACAGGCGACGGCCTTCGTCATGCGCCTGGGCGACGGCGACGTGACGCCGGTGGTGGCGGCCCTGGAACGCGCCACCCCCTTCCTCCGCCACCGCATCGCCAGGGAGGTGCCCATGCGCTATGTGCCGCACCTCCGGTTCCGGGCGGATGACCGGCCGCAGGAGGCGGCGCGCATCGAATCGCTCCTGCAAAAACCGGACGTGGCGCGCGACCTGCCGGACGCGGACGAGGAAACCGAATCGAGGGAGACGGCTCCGGAGGACGACGGCCATGGGGCGTAAACGCCGCCGCGGCCGGCCGCTCAACGGCTGGCTGGTCATCGACAAGCCGGCGGGCATGACCTCGACGGCGGTGGTCAACGAGGTGCGCCGCATCACCGGCGCCGCCAAGGTGGGCCACGGCGGCACCCTCGATCCCATGGCCACGGGCATCCTCCCCATCGCCATGGGCGAGGCCACCAAGACGGTGGCCTGGGCCATGGAGGGCGAGAAGACCTACCGCCTGACGGTCCGCTGGGGCGAGGCCACCGACACGGAGGATGCGGACGGTTCCGTCACCGAAACAAGTGACGTCCGGCCCGACGCGGCCGCCATCGAGGTCGCCCTCCCCGCCTTCACCGGCCCCATCGACCAGATCCCGCCGGCCTATTCCGCCGTGAAGGTGGA
>CAJXLG010000363.1 GCA_913055885.1 uncultured Rhodospirillales bacterium | reverse complement strand
TCACCCGAATAACCCAGTAGACACACCGGGACATTTCTCAGTGTCGCTACCGGACCAGATTCTGGTGTCGCTTGACAGCACGTCGTGCCAATGATTCATCAGGGCTTCGTACGCCCGATAATAGCGTCCCAGACTGCTCAGATCATGGGCGTAAGGGTGCCGGGCGAAATCCTGGCCGTAGATGGAAATGCACGTGTCTACCGGATCGCGGCGGCAGGGCACCACACGGGCATTCGGGAAAAGCAGGGCAAAAACCCCGAGATTAAGAAAGTTGTGGGGCAGCTTGTCGCTAATGCGTAGCGCCTCCGGACCGGCCACCCGAAGGCGCGGCAGGTAAACTTCCTCCGCGAAGCCGTGCAGGGTGCTTTGGTCGAGTCTTGCCAGCGCCTCGGTCCGCTTTTCGCCACTGCCCACAAGGTCCGGCAGACTGTCGTGGAAGCAGGAAAGCAGGCCCAACTCACCGGCGCCTGCGCCTTCCGCATGGCTTGCCAGGATCTGTTCCACCAGCGTCGTGCCCGAGCGCGGCATGCCGACGATGAGCACTGGTACCGTTGATTCATGGCCCATCCCCCGGAAGCGACCGAAAAGAGAGGCCGTGAAGGTGGTTTTCAGGTGCTCCATGAGGGCGATGCCGGGGTCCGCCCCCTCGTGCTCGCGCTCGGCCCGCAAGCGATGGCCTTCGGTGTACCAGGCGAAGGCGCTGTCGGGGGCCTCCTGGTCATCGAAAGCTTTTCCCAGTGCAAGGGCCATGTGGCCGCGGGATTCCGCGGGCAGAGCCGGGTTTGCCACCTGGTCCGCCAAGGCCGAAACCATGGGATCATCCTGGGCGACAGGGCGGCTGCGCATGTAGCCTGCCCAGGCCCGTTCCTTGGAAGGATCGAGCTTGACGCTTTCCCGGAAACTGGCGACGGCTTTCTCGAACCGGCCCAGATCCTGGTACATGCTTCCCTGGGCGCACAGGACCTCGGCCGCGTCCCGGGCACGCTGCCTGCCGGTTTCCAGGAACCGCTCCGCCGCGTCCGTGTCCCCCATATCAAGGAAGGCTTGGACGCCGCTGGCCAGGATGCCCGCGTCGGGCGTCAACTCAAAGGCTTTGCGGAAAAGCGAGGCGGCCTCCGGCTCGCGGCTGCAGCTTCGCAAAACCACAGCCAGGCTGTTGAGCAAACGGGCGTCGTTGGGCGCCAGCTTGAGACCCTGCCGATAGGCGCGCTCGGCCAGCACCGGGCGCCCCGCCACCCGGGCCACGTTCCCCAGGCTGTGCCAGGCTTGCAGATCCCTGGGCCCCAGCTCCACCGCCTTTTGCAAACAGGGCAGCGCGTTCCGCGGCTCGCCGGTGGCGGCCAGGGCATTGCCCAGGTTCAAGTGCGCCAGGGCCGATTGTTCGTCCCGCTCGACGGCCCGGCGCGCCAGGGGCAGGGCCTCGGCCGGGCGCGCCAGATGGATCAGGATGGCCGCCAGATACGTGAGGTTCTGCGCGTTCTCGGGGGCGCGATCCACCGCCGCCCGATAGGCGGCTTCCGCCCCCGCCAGGTCCCCGGCCAGCCGGCGGGCATGGCCCAGCCAGGTCCAGACGTCGTCCCGCGCCGGAGCGTGGCGAGCCGCTTCCTCCAGGGCGGAGACGGCCGCCTTCGGCCGGCCGCCCCGCACCAGGGCCACGCCCTTTTGAAAAAGCTGCTCCGGACTGCCCGACTCGTGCGCCATGCTCAAACCTCTCCCAGGACTGGGTGAAAGGGCGTGCCCGCAAGCCATGCCCCGGCCTTGTCCAGGCTTACCGGCCCCGGGAATCGGGTGTCAATGCGCCCACCGCCGCGACGCCGGCCGCACCACTTCGCCGCAGGGCTCTCGCCGTTTCCTCCGTGATCCCGCCCAGGGCCAGCACGGGCACCGGCGCCTCGCGGACCAGGCGGGCGAATCGGAGCACGCCCAGGCCGCCCGCCTCCGGATGGCTGGCCGTGGGAAAGACCGGCGACAACAAGGCAGCGTCGGCGCCCAGGCGCCCGGCCCGCTCCAGGCCCGCCCGGCCGTGCGCCGCCACCGTTAACAGCCGCCCCGGCCGCCGGCACGGCCATGCCAGCACCGGCGCGGGCGCCCGGCGCGCCAGCCCTTCCGGCAGGTGCAGGCCGTCCGCCCCGGCCGCCTCGGCTGCTTCGGCGTCCTCGACGGTCGAGACCGAGCGCCCGACGAGCGCGTCGTCGCCGAGAAGGTCCCGCGCGACAGAGACGGGGAGGTCGTCGTCGCCGAGGTGGACCCCGTCGGCGTCGAGTGCCTGCGCGATGTCAACGCGGTCGTTGACAACGAACGTGACGCCGACCTCGCGGGTCAGCGTTCGCAGTTCCCGACCGAGTTCGTAGCGTTCGCGCGCTGTCTGGTCCTTCTCGCGGAGCTGGACGACGCCGA
>CAJXLG010000362.1 GCA_913055885.1 uncultured Rhodospirillales bacterium | reverse complement strand
AACGAAGACGGGGGTGAAGACACGGTCGAGGACGCGATGGCCGAGGAGGTCGAACCGCAGGTCGCCGAGATCGTCTCGGACCTCGAACCGGAGGCGGACGACCACGGGTGCAGCCGCGCGCTCGTCCGCCGACAGCTTCCCCGGTTCCGGGACCTTGCGCGTGGGCACCACCGCGTGGTGTTCCAGGTCCTTGTCCACGTACCGGCTGCCCTTGCGATAGACGGGCTTGTCGCCGCTTTCCAGGTGGCGGGCCAGGGGCGCGAAGCTTTCGTCGGTCCTGGCGAGCTTTTCCAGGATCTCGCCGGCGGGGGCCATGTAGCTCACGGGGAGCTGGGCGGATTCCGTGCGCGGGTAGCTCAGATGGCCGGCCTCGTAGAGCTGCTGATGGACCTTGAGGGTCTTGGCCCCGTTCCAGCCCAGGACGGACGCCGCCTTCGCCGCGAGCCCGGCCGCGTTGTACAGCTTGGGAGGCGCCACCCGATCCGCGCTCTGGTCCACGGCCAACGCGCCCGCCCACGCTTCCGCCGCGGCGCGGATGCGCTCGGCCAGGTCGCGGTCGTAGAGCCGCCGGTCCTCGCCGCGCACCACGCCGGGCGCGTGGGCGAGGGTGAGGGACGTGCCGTCGCCGGTGGTCACGTCGGCTTCCACGTCGTGGAAGGTTTGTGGCTGGAACGTCCGGATGGCCTCCTCCCGGTCCACGATGAGCCCCACCAGCGGCCCCAGCACGCCGCCCACCTGGAGCGCGCCCTTGCCCATGGCGCGGGGCTTGAGGCGCAGGGTGGCGGCCACCGTGCCGGTCATGCCGTCCCAATAATCCAGTTGCGACCGGGCCAGGGCCTCGCGATAGGCGGCGTAATCGCGCTCGCCGGAGGTGGTGTCGCGGCGCCAGGTGTCCAGCGCCTTGCGGACGTCCGTTTCCTCGGTGGACCCGATGTACAGCCGGGATACGCCGCCGTCATAGCCCGCTTCGTCCAACACCTCGCGCACGATGAGGGAGCCCTCGCGCCCGGGATCCGACGCCACCACCACGTGGTCGGCGTCGCGCAGCAGGCGCTTGATGGCGTTGATCTGAGCGCGGGCGTCGGGGCGCGGTGTGCGCGGGATCGTCCGGGGGGCAATGGGCAGGGCCGCCATGGAAACATCCTTCCACGCCCATTCGGGCCGTATCGCCTCGGGCCGGGCGTCCTCGAACAGATGGCCGAAGCACCAGGTGACGGCGCCCTCGCGGGTGGGGATGTGCCCGTTGGCCTCGCGCCCGGCGCGACCCAGCACGTCCGCCAGGGCGCGGCCCTGCCGGGGTTTCTCGCAAATAAAGACCCGTCCCATGCCCACCCTCCGTTACAAGAAGTTCACCGGGAGATGCTCGGAGCGCACCGGGGTGCTGACCTTGCCGTTGAAGGCCACCAGGAAGTCGATCTCCTCGGGCTCGCCCAGCAGCCGCAGGACGAGACCCAGTGCTTGGTCCCCGGACATGGCCTGTTCCTCCTCCCGGATGGTCTCGCCGGACCAGCGCCAGCGCCCCACCACCGTGTAAACCTTCGCCCGCCGGCCGCCCCCGGGCCCGGGCGCGCTGTCGCCCTCCACGGCCAGCGGCGGATAGAGGCTCGCCAGCCGATGCCGGCCCGACAGCACCGCCACCAGGCTCCAGTCGGGCGCGTGGCCGTGTTTCCGGCGGGCCGTATAGGCGACGTCGATGCCCTGGCCCGGGCGGGCGGCGAACACGTCGAGGGTGACGCCGAAGGCCGTCATGCCGAGGACGGTGTAGTGCACGGCTTCCCCCTCGTCGTCCCGCTCCCGCCGCAAGACCCACAACATGCCCGGCCCCCGTCGTCATCTCCGCCGCCACGCGGCGTTACCGGCCCTTGCCGGACGGCCGCGTTGGCGGGCGCCTGGACGCCGGCCGCTCGATGCTCCGGGGCCGACGCGTGGGCGGTGTGCGCTGCTGCCGTTCCCGCCCGAAGCGGCGGACGACGGCGTCTTCCGGGACGGGGCGCTCGCGCAGCTCGCCGGCCATGTCGCGCAGCCGCACCGCCTGTCGCGCGCGCTCCACGTCGTCGGGAAACAGCCGTTCCAGGCCGCGCGCCAGGCCCTCCAGGGCGCGGGCGCCCCGGTGGCGCTCGCGGTCCATGCGCAGCCACGTCAGGGCGATCCCCAGCTGATCGCGGCCCGAGGCCCGGTCCTCGGCCACCGTGTGGGCCGGCAGCGCGACGCCGAAGCGTGCCAGCCGGCGCACCTCGTGATGAACCGCGCCGCCCCGGTCGAGGGGCCCCCGCGCGGGGCCCAGGATGTCGGGCCGGTGGACCATCAGCCAGTCGGCCAGATGGTGGTCCTCGTGGCGCAGGATGGCCCACGAGCGCACCACGGCGCGGCCGGCCTTGCGGTCCGCCACCACGCTGTCGCCGGCG
>CAJXLG010000361.1 GCA_913055885.1 uncultured Rhodospirillales bacterium | reverse complement strand
CGCGTAGCCGTGGAGAAGAGCGTGGCCGACTTCCTCGCCCTGGACTTGCCCGGCACCAAGGTGGTGGTCGGCGACGGCCCGGCCCGGGCGCGGCTGGAAGCGGATTACCCCGAGGCGGTTTTCACCGGTTATCGCACCGGCGAGGACTTGGTGCGCACCCTGTCCGACGCCGACGTGTTTGTCTTCCCCAGTCGCACCGATTCCCTGGGCTTGGTGCTATTCGAGGCCATGGCGTGCGGCGTGCCGGTGGTGGCCTATCCGGTTACCGGCCCCAACAATGTGGTGGCCCACGGGGTCACCGGCTATCTGGACGAGGATCTGGGGCGGGCGGCGCGGGCCGCCCTGGCGCTGGAGCCCGCCGACTGCCGCGCGGCGGCGGGCCGGCGCTCCTGGCGGGAATGCACCGAGGCGTTCGTCGCCAATCTCGCGGCCCGTGACGCCGCACAACGGACAATGACGCCCGGAGGTGAAGGCCATGCGCATTCTGGTACTGGGCGGTGACGGCTTCTGCGGCTGGCCCACGGTCCTGCACCTGTCCGACCTGGGCCATGAGGTGGCCATCGTCGATGACCTGTCGCGGCGCAAGATCGACGTGGAGCTGGAGGCCGACTCCCTCACGCCCATCCGGCCCATGAGCGAGCGCCTGGCCGCTTGGCAGACGGTTTCCGGCCGGCAGGTGCCCCATTACAACTTCAATGTGGCAGTGAATTACCAGCGGCTGCTGGACCTGCTCAACGATTGGCAGCCCCACGCCGTGGTGCATTTCGCCGAGCAGCGCGCCGCGCCGTACTCCATGAAGTCCAGCTACCACAAGCGCTACACGGTGGACAACAATCTCAATGCCACCAATAACCTGCTGGCGGCCGTGGTGGACAGCGGCCGGGATATCCACGTTGTGCACCTGGGCACCATGGGCGTGTACGGCTACGGCTCGGCGGGCATGCAAATCCCGGAAGGCTATCTCACGGTCAAGGTGGAAACCGACGACGGCGAGCTGGTGGAGCAGGAGATCCTCTATCCGCCGCAGCCTGGCAGCATTTACCACCTGACCAAGACCCAGGACCAGCTCACCTTCGCCTACTACAATAAAAACGATGGTGTCCGTGTTACCGATCTGCATCAGGGCATCGTCTGGGGCACCCAGACGGAGCAGACCCGCCGCGACGAGCGCCTCATTAACCGCTTCGACTACGACGGCGATTTCGGCACCGTGCTCAATCGCTTCCTCATGCAGGGCGCGGTGGGCCATCCCCTGACCGTCCACGGCACTGGCGGCCAGACCCGCGCCTTCATCCACATCCAGGACACGGTGCGCTGCATCCAGCTCGCCCTGGAGAACGCCCCGCAGCCCGGCGACCGGGTGCAGATTTTCAACCAGGTTACCGAAACCCACCGGGTCCGGGACCTGGCGCAGATGGTGGCCGACCGCACCGGCGTCGCGGTGGAATACCTGCCCAATCCGCGCAACGAGGCCGACGAGAACGAGCTGCACGTGAAAAACGAGCAGTTCCTCAACCTCGGCCTCAATCCCACTACGCTAGACGAGGGCCTCATGGCGGAGGTCACCGACATCGCCCGGGCCTACGCCCACCGCTGCGACACGGACAAGATACCCTGCCGCTCCTTCTGGAGCCGGGATGCCCGGCAGGGGGTCGAGCGGGGCAGCTAAGCCTTCCCTGCTGCCGTTGGCCCCTGGCAGGGCGGCTGCTGCTTAGATCCCCCATCGCTGCCGCGCCGAGGCCAGGGCCTCGGGATCGGCCCCGACCAGGCGCACGGTCTTGTCCTTGGCCTTTTCGCCTTTTTCCACCCGCGCCCCACTCTTGGGCAGGCCCAATTCCCGTGCCAGGAATTGGGCCAGGTGCTTATTGGCCTTGCCGTCGGTGGGCGGGGCGGTGATGCGCACCTTGAGGGCGTTGCCGTTGAGCTCGGCCACGGCGTCCTGGGCCGCCTTGGGCTGGACGCGGACAGCGACGAGGAGATCGTCGCCGTCCCAGCGGGCAAAGGGAGCCGCGTCGGTCACGGCGGGCTACATCCCGTAGGCGATTTGCTGCAGGCTCTGCACCAGGAAGATCTTGAGGAACTGGATGCCCAGCAGCACCACGATGGGGGACAGATCCAGGCCGCCCACCGGAGGGATGAGGCGCTGCGCGGGTCGCAGAATGGGATCGGTGACCTGGATGAGGGTGCGCACGATGGGGTTATGGGGATCGGGGCTCACCCACGACATGAGCACGCGGATGAGGATGACCCAGAAGGCTAGTGTCAGGACGGCGTTGACCAGAAAGGCCACCGCCTCGATGAAGTTGGCGAGGATGCCCATGCGGTGCTCCTTGCGGGTTGGTCTCAGTGGGTTGGCCGGAGGGTAGCAGACGCGAGCCCGGGTTGGGTTAGCTCCCCAGCTCCCGCGCGCGCCGGG
>CAJXLG010000360.1 GCA_913055885.1 uncultured Rhodospirillales bacterium | reverse complement strand
CCGCCACAGCCTGGAACAAACGCCATGACCAGCGCCCTCGCCGACCTGGAAGGCGCCGTGGACGCCTTCCTGGGCGTCGAACAATCCCTCACCGGCTGCCGCTGGCAGGCGCGCGGCACCGACGGCCGAACCGCCCTGGCCCTGGCCCAGCGCCACGGCCTGCCCGAGGTGGTGGGCCGGGTGCTCGCCGCGCGCGGCATCGACGTGGCGGCGGCCGAGGGCTTCCTCAATCCCACCCTGCGCGACCATCTGCCCGATCCGTCGGCCCTCCGGGACATGGACCAGGCGGCGGAGCGCCTGGCCCAGGCGGTCATGGCCGGCGAGCAGGTGGCCGTGTTCGGCGACTACGACGTGGACGGCGCCACCAGCACGGCGCTTCTGATGCGCTTCCTGGGCGCCGTGGGCAGTCGCTGCCGCCCCTACATCCCCGACCGCCAGGCGGAGGGCTACGGCCCCAACATTGCCGCCCTGCGCCGATTGCAGCAGGAGGGCGCCTCGCTCGTGGTGACGGTGGACTGCGGCATCGCGGCGTTCGACACCCTGGCCGAGGCGGGCGAGGCCGGCCTGGACGCCATCGTGGTGGACCACCACGAGGCGGAGCCGCGCCTGCCCCCGGCGCAGGCGGTGGTGAATCCCAACCGCCTGGACGAGGACACCGGACTCGGGCACATGGCGGCCGTGGGCGTCGCCTTCCTGCTGGTGGTGGCCACCAACCGGGCCCTGCGGGCCGCCGGCTGGTACGAAGGCGACCGCCGCGAGCCGGACCTGCGGCAATGGCTGGACGTGGTGGCGCTGGGCACGGTGTGCGACGTGGTGCCCCTCACCGGCGTGAACCGGGCGCTGGTGGGCCAGGGGCTCAAGGTCATGGCGCGGCGCAACAACGCCGGCCTGCGGGCGCTCGCCGACGTGGGCGGCGTGCGCCAGGTGCCCGACGCCTATCATCTGGGCTTCGTGCTGGGCCCGCGCGTCAACGCCGGCGGCCGCGTGGGCGAGGCGGAGCTGGGCACGCGCCTTTTGGCCACGGACGACGGCAACGAGGCGGCGGAGATCGCCAAACGCCTGGACGGCTACAACAAGGAACGCCAGGAGATCGAGGCCGCCATGCTCCAGGAGGCCATGGAGATGGTGGAGGGCGGCGCGTCCTCGGGGCCGCTGATCTTCGCCGCCGGCGAGGGCTGGCACCCGGGCGTCATCGGCATCGTCGCCGGGCGTCTGAAGGAGCGTTACAACCGCCCCGCCTGTGTGGTGTCCATCGGTTCGGACGGGCTGGGCAAGGGCTCGGGGCGTTCCATCGCCGGGCTGGACCTGGGGGCGGCGGTGCTGGCGGCACGCCAGGAGGGCCTGTTGGAAAACGGCGGCGGCCACGCCATGGCGGCGGGGTTCACCGTGGCGGCCGACAAGCTGGACGCCTTCCGCGACTTCGTGGCGGCGCGGCTGGCCGACCAGGTGGAAGGCGAGACGGTGGTGCCGCGCCTCACCCTCGACGGCGCCGTGGACCCGCGCGCCGTCACGGCGGACCTGGTGCGCGCGCTGGAGCACCTGGCGCCCTTCGGGGCGGGCAACGCCCAGCCACGCTTCGCCTTGCCGGAAGTGACGGTGCAGGGGGCGACCATCGTGGGCATGGGCCACGTGAAGTGCACCCTGGTGGGCCCCGACGGCGGCCGGGTGAAGGCCATGGCCTTCCGCTCCGCCGATTCGAGCCTGGGCACGGCCCTTCTGGCGAGCAGGGGCCGCCGCTTCCACGTGGCCGGCACCCTGCGCCCCGACAATTACCAGGGCGGCGACAGCGTCCAGGTCATCATCGAGGACGTGGCGTACGCGGAGTAAACCTGTCCTGAAAAAGCCACGGGCTCATAGCGAGCCGGGATGCCCACCGGGGCGCTACACCATTTGATTGACAAATGTCCATACAAAAATACACCCTTTTGTCATGCATCAGCACGACAGAGAGGTTCGATCTTATGAGCGCCAGCGATACGGTTAACCCGTTGCCCGACCTGGAAAGCGACGAAGCGGCCGAACGCTTCGTGGACGAGGCCGACCTTTCGGCATACGACCTGTCGGCCATGAAGCGCGTGCGGTTCGAATTCGACAAAAAGACGGCCCGGGTGAACATGCGCCTGCCCCAGGGGCTTCTCGACCGGCTCAAGGCGGAGGCGGAAGCCCGGGGCATCCCCTACCAGCGCCTCATCCGGGAGGTATTGGAGGCCCACATCGGCGGCCGGAAACCCGATGGCGCGTAACGATCGGCCCCCCAAAAACCCCTTGATTCCGCGCCGGCGGATGCTTATACAAGGGGCCGATGGCGCTTCGGCGCCACAAAAAGTCTCTGTCCCCATCGTCTAGTGGTTTAGGACACCGCTCTTTCAAGGCGGAGACGCGGGTTCGACTCCCGCTGGGGACACCAACAGAAACGGGG
>CAJXLG010000359.1 GCA_913055885.1 uncultured Rhodospirillales bacterium | reverse complement strand
CGCCTGGCGCGCTGGCAGCTCGACGAGAAGCGCCGCGAGCTGGCCGGGCTGGAGGGACGGCGCGAACAGCTCCAGTTCGACCTGGACAGCCTGGATGCCGACTACCGGCGCGAGCAGGAGATGCTGCACGATACGGCCAATGCCATGCTGGGCATGAACTTCGCCGCCTATTCGGAGCGCTACACCCAGGCCCGGCAGCAGTACGTCAACGCCCTGGAGCAGACGGATCGCGCCATCGCCCGGGTGCGCGACGAGATCGCCGACCTGTACCGCACCCGCAAATCCTATGAGCAGGTGGAAGAGAACCGTCGCCGGCGCGAGGCGGAGGAGGCGGACAAGCGCGAGCAGGCGGCGCTCGACGAGGTGGCCGCCGTGCGCCACCTGCGCGGCCAGCGGGAGAACCGCGAGGCGGGCGACGGGGAAGGCACCCTGTAATGGCCGGTCCGCCGGAAGCCGTGCTGTTCATGGGCATCCCGGCCTCGGGCAAGACCACCTTCTATGTGCGCCATTACCTGATGAGCCACATCCACATCAGCCTGGACGTGGTGCGCAGCCGGCACCGCGAGTGGCGGCTGGTGCGCACGTGTCTGGACATCGGGCAGGCGTTCGTCGTGGACAACACCAACCCGGCGCGCGGCGACCGCGAACGCTATATCCCGGCGGCCCGCCACGCCGGTTTCCGTGTCGTGGGGCTCTATTTCCGCTCCCGGGTCGCGGAATGTGCGGAACGCAACCGCGAACGGCCGACGGCCGTGCCGGATGCGGCCGTGCGCGATGCCCGCCGGCGCCTGGAACGGCCCGCCCGCGACGAGGGATTCGACACCCTGTGGCACGTGCGCCCGGACGGGGCCGGCGGCTTCGAGGTGACGGCCTGGCGCGGGGGTGGTTCGCCGGTGGCACGTCCGGTAGAGTAATACCGGGACGCGGTCCGGGGCCGCGGCAAGGACGGGAAGGCCGACCATGGCGAAACGCAATCAGCGGCGCGACGACGGCGAGATGACCATGCCCTACCGCGAGGCGGCCCTCGGGGCAGGGGAACGCGACCGGCGCTACCGCCATCGCGTCCGGCCGCACAGCGCCAACCAGCGCGTCCTCATGGAGGCCATCAACGAGAGCAACCTGGTGCTCGCCCTGGGACCGGCGGGGACGGGCAAGACCTATCTGGCCATCGCCGCGGCCGTGGAGGCCCTGGAATCGGGCGAGGTGTCGCGGGTCATGCTGTCGCGCCCGGCCATCGAGGCGGGCGAGAGCCTGGGCTACCTGCCGGGCGAGGTGGAGGAGAAGCTCGACCCCTACCTGCGGCCGCTGTATGACGCCCTGAACGAGCGCCTGGGGGCCAAGCGGCTCAAGCACTATCTGGCCGACGGCACCATCGAGATCGTCCCCGTGGCCTTCATGCGCGGGCGCACCCTCAACAACGCCTTCATCGTCCTGGACGAGGCCCAGAACTGCACCTACGGGCAGATCAAGATGTGCCTGACGCGGCTGGGCTGGCATTCCAGCATGGTGCTCACGGGCGATCCTGAACAGTCGGATCTCCTTCCCGGCATCTCGGGGCTCAAGGACGTGGCCCGGCGGCTGGAGGCGGTGCCGGACGTGCGCATCGTCCCCATGAGCAACGAGGACGTGGTGCGCCACCCCCTGGTGGCCGAGATCCTGGAAGTCCTGTAGGGCGGCTTCACTGTCTGCCATCGTCGTGTTGAGGTGCTTTTTCCGCAGGAAAAGGCCTCGAAGCACGACGGCTGATGGGGGCGATAGGGTCGTCTTTCGAGGGTGCGCTTTCGGCGCACCACCTCAAGACGACGTCTTTCTTGAAGATGAGGCGTCGATGGCGTCGTGTTGAGGTGCTTTTTCCGAAGGAAAAGGCCTCGAAGCACGACGATGCTTCGCACGCAAACGAGCCCGCCCCGGGACAGGGACGGGCCCGTGCGGCATTTCCGGCGCGCCGGCCGGCGCTTTATCGCGGCGCCGGCTCAGAAGCCCTCGCGCTCCAGGCGCTTGCGCTCCAGCTTGCGGGCGCGGCGGACGGCCTCCGCCCGCTCGCGGGCCTTGCGCTCGGAGGGCTTCTCGTAATTGCGGCGCAGCTTCATTTCCCGGAAGACCCCTTCGCGCTGCATCTTCTTCTTCAGCGCCTTGAGGGCCTGATCGACGTTATTGTCGCGAACGAGTACCTGTACGATGGCTGGCCTCCTTCGGTTTTTCCCGCGGTTCTGCCCTTGGACTCGCCGTCCTGATGCCGAAAGCGTCCGGTAACGACGTCACGGTTCGGCAGATGGCCTGCCGACTGGCCCGGTATGTAACACACCCCCGGGCCTTTGGAAAGGGGCGGGGCTGCAGGACATTCCCCACCCGCTTGGCGCGTACAATCATTACGTTTTATTGTCGTCCTTCGAGGCTCTTTTCAGAGAAAAGAGCACCTCAGGACGAC
>CAJXLG010000358.1 GCA_913055885.1 uncultured Rhodospirillales bacterium | reverse complement strand
CGATGATGGGGAACAGGCCCGTCTGCACCGCCAGGCGCGCCACGTTCACCGTCTGGTCGCCGGGGTGCCCCCAGCCCAGCGGGCACGGGCTGTGCACCAGCAGGAAGGTGGGGCCCTCCGTCTGCACGGCGCGCCGCACCTTGCGCCGGAGGTCCGGCGTGTAGGCCACGGAGGCGCTCGCCGCGTAGGGCACATGATGGGCGGCGATGATCTGAAGCAGGTCCTTCTTCAAATGCCGCTTGCCCATGCGCTCCGCCCCCGACGGCGAGGTGGTGGTTGTGGCCGCGTGGGGCGTGGAACTGGAGCGCTGGATGCCGGTATTCATATACGCTTCGTTGTCGAAACAAACGTAGAGCACGTCGTGCTGGCGCTCCAGCATGCCGGAAAGGGCCTGGAAGCCGATGTCGAAGGTCCCGCCGTCGCCGGCGAAGGCCAGCACCTTGGAATGCCGCTGCTGCTGCTTGAGCGCCGCCTCCACGCCGGCGCCCACGGCGGCAGCGTTCTCGAACAGCGAATGCAGCCACGGCACCCGCCAGGCGCTCTGCGGCCACGGGCTGGTGAAAACCTCCAGGCAGCCGGTGGCGTTGCTGACGATGACGTCGGGGCCCGTCGCCTCCAGCACAAGGCGCGCCGCCATGGCCTCGCCGCAGCCGGAACACGCCCGGTGGCCCGCCTCCAGGCCGCGGAAGCGCGGCTGACGCCGGCGCAGTTCCTGCCTGTCCTGTTCGTCCGCCGGCACCTCGGGATGCGGCACCGCCTCCGGCGCGTTGCGGCGTGCTTCCTGGCGCCGGCGAAGGTCCTCCTTGAGAGTCTCGGTCTTGGTGTTCATGGCGACCTCCCTACCGCGCCTCCGGCGGCAACTTTTCCGGTTCCAGGTCCAGGATGCGGAAGCCGCCGGCCTCCTCTTCGGCGGCGGCATCCAGGATCATGGCCCACGTTTCCAGGCGCACGTCGCGCCCGCCCAGGCCGACGGCGTAATTGAGCACGCGCGGCGGCCGCTCCATGGCGCTCAGGGCGGCCCGCACCTCCGCCCCCACGATGCCGCCCAGGCCGGGGGACAGGGCGCGCTCCACCACCACCAGGGTGTCCAGCTCGGCGCACGCCTCGCGCAGGGCCTCCGCCGGGAAGGGCCGGAAGCTGCGCAGCTTGATGAGCCGTGCCGCGTGCGGCGTGCCCCGCGCCTGCTCCGCCGCGTCGGTGAAGGTGGAGACGATGGAGCCCATGGCCAGAATGCCCGTGCGCGCCGATTCGTCGCCGCGGGTCTCCAGCAGGCCGCCGCACGGCCGCCCGGTTACGCCGGCCCACTCGCCGTCGGCGGCAACAATCTCGTCCTTCGCCCGGAGCATGGCCTGGTGGTGGGCGTGGCGGATCTCCGTGAAATACTCCGGCGTCACCACCATGCCGTAGCTACCGGGCTGCTGCGGGTCCAGGGTGCGGCTGAAGCGGTAGGGCGGCAGGAAGCCGTCCACCTGCTCCTGTGTGGGCATTTCCAGAACCTCCAGGGTGTGCGTCAGGACGAAGCCGTCCATGCACACCATGACCGGAAGCTCCGTGCGCTCGGCGATGCGATAGGCCTGGACCGAGGTGTCCACGGCTTCCTGGTTGTCGGCGCAATAGAGCTGGATCCAGCCGGCGTCGCGCACCGCCATGGCGTCCTGGTGGTCGTTCCAGATGGACAACGGCGCCGACAGGGCCCGGTTGGCGCAGGTGAGCACCAGCGGCACGCGCAGCCCCGCGATGTTATAGAGCACCTCGCTCATGAGCATGATGCCCTGGGAGGCGGTGGCCGTGTAGGACCGGGACCCGGCCGCCGCCGCCCCCAGCACCACCGACGCCGCTGAGAACTCGCTTTCCACGCTCACCAGCTCGGCGTGGCACTCGCCGTTGGCGATGAGGCCGGCCAACCCCTCCACAATGTGGGTCTGGGGGGTGATGGGATAGGCGGCCACCACCTCGGGACGGCAGCGCGCTACGGTGCGGGCGATGGCCTGGGAACCCTCAAGCGGTTGCGGCATGGGCGGCCTCCTCCCAGGCACCGGCGGTGACCGCCGCGGTGGCCCGGTCGATGAGCTGGTGGTTGCGGTCGATAACCTCCTGGCCCTTGCCGGCGAAGCGATCGGTCACCTCCGCCTTGAGGCTGTCGGGGGACAACAGGCCGGTAAGGGCGAGGAAGGCGGCCAGCAGGGCGGCAGCAATGGCCTCATCGTCATGCATGATGGCGGCGGCAGGATCATCGGTCAGCGCCACGATAGGCATGCTGAAGGTCAGGGTGTCGACGATGGCCCCGGAGGGAGCAGGAGGAGCAGAGGGGGAATTTCCCCCCGTATTACTACCGGGGGGTATTTCGCCGTTGAGGGCCGGCGAGGGCACGAATACACTGGTGGTCATGGCGTTGCCTGTCCTGTCAGGTGATGGCCAAGAAAGGCCGGG
>CAJXLG010000357.1 GCA_913055885.1 uncultured Rhodospirillales bacterium | reverse complement strand
CGGCGTGGCCCGCACGGCGGCCGCGTCGAGGGCATCCACCCAGGTGTCGGTGGCCCGCGCCTCGGCCGGGGGCAGGGCCGCGGCCAGCAGGAGGGCAGGGGAGAGGCCGAAAGGGCGCATAATCGTTCTCCTTATGTTCTTATGCGTGCCGGTGAAACCCGCCGGGGCCGGGGGCGTCGGCCGTCGTTTCCGGGTACAGGACCCGCTCGATGTCCTGGGGATTCTCGGTGCGGTGGACCCGCCGCCGGAGCGCGGGCTCGAAGAACCAGGCGGCCGGACGGCACAGGAAGGGCCGCGCCATGGCCCCGGACAGTTGCACCAGGATCAGGCCCAGCTTGCGTTTCCGGGGGTCGAATTTCTCCATGGACATGATTTGTTCCGGCCGCGCCAGGGGAACGCCCACATGGCGGGACGAGACGTTCCAGCTGAAGGGGTTCACCCCCTGGCCGAAGCCCTTCTGCTGCGACCGGGAATCCTCGCGCCGGGTGGTCTGGCCGATGCCATCGGAAACCTCCTTGGCCGACTTGTGGCTGGCCTGGGTGGCCGTGACCTTCAGCGACGTGGCGTCCTTGAGCTCGTCGATGGTGTTCTGGCTGTCCTGCTTGTACTTGGCGCCGATCTGGCCGAAGCTCTGGCCGACGATCCAGGCGACGACACGCTGGCCGCGCCCCAGGGCGGGGATCTGCTTGAGCACCTGGAGGGGCGGCATGGTCCAAAACTCGTCCAGCCAGAAGATCACCGGCCGGCGCGTCTTGGCGACGCTTTCCGGCTGGGAGATCAGGAAGGAGGCGGCGGCCTCCATGAACAGCCCCGTGACCCGGCCCAGGAACTCGGCGTCCTCCAGGGCGATGTCCAGATAGACGGTGACGGGGCGGCCGTTCCTGCCGCGCAGGTCTTCCAGCCTGAACGAGCTGTGCCCCGTCCGGGCGCGCACGGCGGCGTTCTTGAAGATGCTGATGGCGCCGCCCGCCGTGGAAATGGTGGAGCCGCGCTCCCGGTCCGGCTGCATGCGGGTGCGTTGAAGATCGGAAATGCAGCGCTGCGGGTAGCCGAACTGCCGGGCCTCTTCCAGGGCCTGGTCCAGCACGCGGGCCGTCAGGTCGTTGTCGGCGTCGCCGCCCTCGCTGGCGTTGGGCGGCGCGCCGGCGGCCTTGACGGTGGGACCCGACACCACGCGGCCGTCCGCGTCCACCGTCTCCGTGGCCTCGCCGGTGGGGTGGGCGGCGAGGTCCGTGAAGTCGCCGCCCCGGGTGGTGCTGGTGAGCCAGTCCAGAAGGGCGCCGAAGGTGGGCTCGAAGCCCAGGCGCTCGGCACGGGCGATGATGTAGTTGATGGCCCCCGCCAGGAATTCCCGGCCGTTGACCTTCCAGTGCTGTTCCACCGTTTCCGGGATGCACACGGTGCACAGCCGGTCGATGTATTTCTCGCGGCCGGCCTGCAGGCCCTGAAGCTCCACGAGCTGCTCGAACAGGCCGTCCTCGGCGGGCGGCCCGGCCGCCGTGGGCGCCCGGCCCAGGCCCAGCATGTCCAGGAGAGCGCGGCGGCGCCGGCGTCCCGTGGGCGCGGGGCGTTCGGCGGCCCGGCGGAAGGCCTCGATGGTCGCCGGATCCAGGGTCGTGCCCCGGGGCGCCACAAGGGAGGGATCGTGCCAAAGGTCCTGGCGCCATACCTCGCCGTGGTCGCGGATGTAGGTGAGGCCGTTGGCCAGTACCGTGGCGGCGCGGTCCTCGCCGAACAGCGTGCCCAGCCGCGCCAGAAGCCCCTCGCGCAGCTCGCCCGAGCGCTTGCCGCCGGGCAGGGCGTCGAAGCCGATGGGGTTGAAACTGTGGCTGAGGCGGTCGTCCGTCTCGCCCCAGGCGAGGCGGTAGACTTTCCCCACCCGCACGCGCCACCAGGCCGTGGTGCTGAAGATCTCGCCCTTGGGATCGTTCACCACCATGCTCGGCCCGGGGACGGGGGCCGGCCGGCGCCCCAGCGGGCCGCGCACGCGGTCGGGCCAGTCGGCCAGGATGGAGGTTACCAGCTGCACGGTCTTGCCGGTGCCCGGCGGGGCCAGCATGATCCCCGACAGGGTTTCCCAGTTGCGGATGTAGGTGGCCCCGAACCATTTCAGGCAGAACAGCTCCCATTTGTACCGCAACGGGCTGGTCACCATGTCGGGCTTGTCGAACACAGGCTTGCGGCCCAGGACGATGCCGGTAACGTCCGTAAGCTGGTCGGCGCGCAGGTCCCGGGGCGTGCCCCAGCGCGCCGAGCCCTGGGCCTTGGGGCGGGGGTCATAGGGGTTGTTGGCGAGGGCGAGGGTCAGGACACTCACGCCCAGCCCCCACATGGCCACAAGGCTCATGGCCGGCATGCCCGTGCGGGCCACGGGCTCCGACCACAGCCAGTAACGCAGGGTGGGCCACCATCTGTCCCAATGGGGCAGGACC
>CAJXLG010000356.1 GCA_913055885.1 uncultured Rhodospirillales bacterium | reverse complement strand
GAGCCCCTGGAAGCGGAAACGGGGGCGGACGAAGGGGCGGCCGGAACGCCCGGCGAAGCGGAGGAACCGGCGGCGGAACCGGCCGAAGAAGAACCGGCCGAAGAAGAACCGGCCGAAGAAGAACCGGCCGAAGAAGAACCGGCCGAAGAAGGGGAAGCGGCGCCGGCGGCGGAGGCCACCCTGGGGGATGCCATCCTGGGCGCCGTGCCCGAGGTACAGGAGGCCGTGGCCGCCCGCGAGGCCGAGGCCGCCGCGCCGGAACCGGAGCCCGAACCCGAACCCGAGCCCGAACCGCCGGCCGACGAGCCCGCCACACTGGGCGAGGCCCTCCTGGGCGGGGGCGAGTCCGGGGACGACGGCGAGCGGCGCGGCCAGCGGGGCGAAAAGGTGGCCGATCCGGACGAGAGCCTGGGCGACGTCATGCCCGATCAGCTCTACGAGGCCGTCTTCGGCCGGCGGCGGTAGTGGTGAGCGTCATCTTGCGGTGGTTCGCCGAAGGCAAACCCTCGAAAGATGCCTACGACGATCGCCCGAACAGCACCAGATCCAGCACCTCACCCTCGGCGTAGTTCAGGCCGTGGGCCGTGTCCAGGCGTTTCGCGTCGAGGCCGCGTTTGGCCGCTGCCGCGCGGAAGGCGGCGAGGTCCTTGTGGGTGACCAGGGCGAGATCGGCGTGCCCGGTGTCGAGGGCCGTCGCCGCCCCCTGCGGCCCCGTGAGGTTCGTCCGTCGGCCCAGGAGGAAGACCAGGCTGGGTTCGTGGTAGCCCGTGGCGGCCACCGTGGGGCCCGGGACGGGGCTGTGTTCGGCCACCATCGCCCGCGCCTGCCGCGACAGCCACAGGCCGTCCATGCTGGGCATGGCCACGGCCAGGGTGCTGGTGACGGCAAGGCCGCCGGCGACGCTGGCGGTCACGGCGGCCCGCACCAGCGATCCGCGCCACGCCAGGAAGCCCGGGACGAGTCCGGCCACGGCGAACAGCACGGCGGGCAGGGCCGTCCAGCCACCGGCGTCCAGGCCGTAGGCACGCGGCGCCACCACCACGGCGGCGGCCAGCGCGAGGCCCAGCAGGCCCCAGCCGGCGTAGTACCAGCGGATGCCCCGCCCGTGCAGGCCCACGTCGCGGCCGTCCACGAAGGCCACCAGGGCGGCGCCGGCCAGGAGCGTCAGGGCGGGATAGAGGGGCAGGGGGTAGTGCGGCAGCTTGGTGGGCACCAGCTCCAGCACGATCCACGAGGGCACCAGCCACGCCAGGCAGAAGCGCACGGGCACGCGCGCCCGCTCGCGCCAGGCATGGCGCAGGGCCGGCCACACCAGGAGCGACGCCGGCCACAGGAAGAGGATCATGAGCAGGACGTGATAGCCCGGCGGCGCACCGTGGGATTCATGCCCCTTGAGGAGCTTGGGCAGGAGGTCGTTCTCGATGGCCCTTGTCACGAAGCCGGGGCCCTCGCCGCCGCCCTGGATGGCGAGGAACCACGGCGCCACGATGGCCAGGACGACGATCACCCCCATCCCGGGGCGCAGGGCCTTGAACCAGTCAAGCCGCCGCTCGCCGACGGCCAGGGCCAGCACGGCGAGTCCCGCCACCATGACGATGAGGGGGCCCTTCACCAGGATGCCCACGCCCACGGCGATCCAGAAAACCAGCCCGGCCTCGGCGGCATTCCGCCCGGTCAGGGGCGGCCCCACGCCGTGCGATGCCAGGTGGCTGCGCGCCAGGGCGCCCATGGCGGCCACGGTGGTGGCGAGGAGCACGGCGTCCGTCTTGGCCTGGTGCGCTTCCAGGATGGGCACCACCGACGCCGCCAGGAGCCCCGCGGCGGCGAAGGCGGCGGGCCGGCCGAAGAGGTGCTTCCCCCAGGCGAAGGCCATGAGCGCCGCCGCCCACAGGGCGATGACGGAAGGCACGCGGTAGGGCCAGACGCGGTCCGGCCGGTCGGGGGACAGCAGGTTCACCGCGCCCGCCTGAAGCCAGTAGATGCCCACCGGCTTCTTGGTGCGCGCCTTGTCCTGGAAGCGGATGTGGACGTAATCGCCGCTTTCCACCATCTGGCGCGAGGCCTGCATGTAGCGGGCCTCGTCGCGGTCCAGCGGCGGCAGCGAGAAAATGCCGGGGATGTAGAGGATGGCGCACAGAAGCGTCAGCCAGACGTAGGGCCGCCAGCCGGTGAAGAGCGTGTTCATGCGCGGACTCCCTTGGCCGTGGCCGCCCCGTCACCGGCGTCATGCTGAGGTGCTTTTGCCTCGGGCAAAAGCCTCGAAGCATCGAGGCTCCGCCTTCGGCGGAGCACCTCAGGACGACGCCCTTCGAGGCCGCGCCGGAGGCGCGGCACCTCAGGACGAAATCCTTCCGCCGCGTCATGCTGAGGTGCTTTTGCCTCGGGCAAAAGCCTCGAAGCATCGAGGCTCCGCCTTCGGCGGAGCACCTCAGG
>CAJXLG010000355.1 GCA_913055885.1 uncultured Rhodospirillales bacterium | reverse complement strand
CGAATCGGCGCGCCAACCTCAGCCGCGCCTGCCAAGCCCTGGAAGCCGCCCACGGCCTTTTCCGCCCGATAAGGGGGCCCGGGATGCCCGAGGAGGCGCAGGACGGCGCGGAAAACGCGGACCTGATGTCGCCGACGGTTTCCATGGCCGGAAACGACGAGCCGTTCGCCGGGTTTTAATCTGATCTTCCAGGCGCTGAGTGACGCGAGCCCCCAGCGAGCCGGGGATTTGCGCCTGGAAGATCAGTTTAGCGACTTGATCGGCCCAGATCTGAATGGAGGATTGGTGGTCGTGTCATTGGCATCTATAAGAGCATGTATGAACCATCGCTTGTGCAAAAAGTAGAATCTTCCCCGCCGGCACGCTTTCCCGGAACCACCTCATGCCTCACGGTCCGCCGTCGGCTTCCCGGTCCGTCTCCTACCTGTCGCCATCGGGCGTTTCGTCGCCGGTCCGCGGCGGTTCGGTTCCGGCATGGGCCAGAAGGTCCCGGCCGCGGCCGGTTGGCTGTCGCGCCCGCTCCTGGAAGAACGCGTCCGCCGTTTCCAGGGTCGCCACCTTTTCCGCCACCGCGGTCGCGATGAACGGATTGAGGAAGATGCCCTCCGTCCGCGCCAGGCACTCGGCCGCCGCTTTGGTGCTGTCAGGTATGCTCAGAGCGTACCGTCCCTTGATCGCGGTCTCAATGACAAGCTCGTCTGTCGGATCAGGACCGATGGGCCGGTATCGAAAATGCAAATCGACCCCGTGGATACACCTCGCAATACCGTTCATGATGTCAGCGATTTCATCACCCTCCAGGCCAATGATGCCGCGATGCCCCCCGTCACCCACCACCCCGCACAGGCTCCTTGGCCAGCTCGCGGGCCATGCGGATGAGGGCGGCGTGGCGTTCCGGCGGCAGTTGGCGCAGAAGCTTGAAAAACTCCGGCAGGCGGGAGTTCTGGCGGGGCATGGTGTCGTCCATGTCGCGGACGGCCTGCATGGCCTGCTCCAGGACGTCGCCCCGGCCCTGGCCGCCCTCCACAGGCCCCTGCATGCGTTTGCGGGCCTCGTCGATCAGCGTGAGCAGGGAGATGTCCAGCGCCGCCGCGACCGCCACCACCAGGGCGATGGTGATGCGGCGCTCGCCCCGTTCCACCCGGTGGAACCATTGCTGCTTGCCGCCAAGCCGCGCCGCCAACTGCCCTTCCGTCAAGCCGGACACAATGCGCGCCTCCTTGAGCACCTGGGCCATGGCGCGATCCAGCCTGTCCGGCTGGCGATCCGATGGCCGAATGTCCCGCATCCCCCCTGCCCCTACCTTGCCCATGGCCTCCCTCCGTCATCAGATTGGCATGACATCCCCGAACATGGCGGAGCATACACGGGCGCGATTCGCCCATCAAGGCTGATTATCAATCACACCGATACGGCGTGAAGCGCCGCTCAATCTTTGCATAACCTACTTGCGGCAACACCGATGGCTGCCGTTATTGCCGGAAACGCGATGACCCACGGCGCCCTTCTCGTTATGCCTGCCGCCACCGGACAAAATGGCGGAAGACGGCAGCGCCGTGGGCGTTGCTTTCGACGATACCCCGTGCCAATGTCATGACCATGTCATGCCAAAATGGAGGCGTTCGATGCCCCCCGCATCGTCCCGGCGCCGCGCCCTGGCACGCGGCGGCGCCGTCCTGATCCTCGCCCTCGGCGCGGCCGCCTGCGCCACCGAAACCGGCCGCACGGACGCCGAGGTCCGCAGGCTCGTGCGGGCGGAACTGGCGGAAAACCCGGCCATCGTTCGCGATGCCCTGAAAAAGCTCGTCCAGCGCCAGAAGGACCGCGAGGCCGCCACCACGGCCGGGCGCATCGAGCGTCTCCGGCCCATGCTCCTGGACGGCCACCCCGCCATGGGCCCGGCCGAGGCGCAACACACTCTTGTCCAGTTCTACGATTATCGGTGCGAGCACTGCCGTCGCGCCAGCCCGGCCGTTCAACGCCTCGTCACCGAACGGGCCACCCGCGTGATCTACATTCCCGTGGCCTATGTCGGGCCCGGGTCGCGGCGGGCCGCGCGCCTGGCGCTGGCGGCGGCACGCCAGGACGCCTTCGGCCCCATGCACAAGGCCTTGATGGCCCATGAGGGCGCCTACAGCCGGGATGCCCTCATGAAGCTGGCCGTCGCCACCGGGCTCGATCGCGCGGCCCTGGAACGCACCATGGCGGATGACGCCCTGCCCCAAACACTTCGGCGCAACGAACGCCTGGCGCGCGCCATCGGTCTCAAGGCCACGCCCATGTTCGTCACCGGCCGACGCGCCCACACCGGCGCCCTTCCCTTCGCCGGCCTTGTGCGCTTCCTGGAGGGGCGGTCTGACAGGGTCGATGGCTGAGGGCCGCTCAGGTCAAGGTTTGCGTCAATCGCCCGCCTGACGGTGCCGGGGCCGATGGGCTTGCGCCAGG
>CAJXLG010000354.1 GCA_913055885.1 uncultured Rhodospirillales bacterium | reverse complement strand
AGGTTCTCCAGGAGGGCCGCGTTTCCCGTCTGTGTGTCCACGTTGTCGGCCATGATCCTCCCCCAGACCGGGCCCTTCACGGCGGAGACTACTGATAAGGCACCGCCACGCGAAGAGGGGGGTGCGTGCGCATCGGTATTACGCCCCCTACGCCCAAAGGTGTAATCCGCGACGCACGCCGGGCTTCCGCCGGATTGCGCGCCGACGAAGCTCCGGGGGGCGTAATTCGCGGAGCCATACCCGGGTAACCCGGGGCCGCCCGACATTTCCGAAAAGCATTAATCCGTATTACACCATATAAAAATCCGGCTTACACCCTCTAATACCTCATATTATTAAATGATTAACGCTTCTGAACTCGGACTACGTCTTGGCCAATGCCGATATAATCGGCAAACCTATCGGCATACAATTCATAAAGACGGCAACAAACCGTTTACAGGACTTTTTTCGCCGGCCCGGGCTTCGCGGGGGAGGCCCGGCTCCCGGCGGGCGCTGGAGGGGAGAAGGCCATGACACACAGGGAACAGGCCGGTCCCGACCCGTCGGAACGCACCGACGCGACCGGCAATGCCGAAGCGGCATACCGCCGCGGCCTCGACCATCACCTGGGCCGCCGCGCCCACCGCGACGACGCCGAGGCGGTGCGCTGGTTCCGCATGGCGGCGGCCCAGGGCCACACGGCCGCCCGCTTCTACCTGGGCCTGCTGCACGAGATGGGCAACGGCGTCACCGGCGGCCGTGCCGAGGCGGCCCGCTGGTACCGCCAGGCGGCCCAGGGCCGCCAGCCGGACTCGCAGTACAACCTGGGGCGGCTGCACTACTCCGGCATCGGAGTGGCCCGGGACACCGTGACGGCCTACCGCTGGCTCAGCCTCGCCATGGCCCAGGGCACCGGCGCGCCCTGGCTGACCTTCCCGGCGCGGGAAGGCATCGCCGCCGCCGAGACCCTGCGCGACATGGTGATGGCGGACATGGCCCCCGACGACCGGGCGGAAGCCATCTTCAACCTGGGGATCCTGTATCAGCACGGCCTGGGCGTGCCACCCGACCCGGCCGAGGCCGTGCGCCACTTCACCCAGGCGGCGGACCACGGCCATCACTTGGCCCGCTACGAGCTCCAGGTGCTGGCCGGCCGCGGCGATCCCACGCCACCGCGCCCCGACCACCCGGTGTTCGCCTGGTCGGGATCGGCGACGCGCGTGGTGGACCTGGCCCGCGAGGTCATGGGGCGGCCGTGGCCCACCGCCACCGTCGGCACGCCGATGCCCGACAAGCCACCCGGGCCTGCCCCCGGACAGCCGCCGGCGGCCGCCGACCCCCTGGTCAGCAGCCGGTGGCTTGTCGGCGGCCTCGATGGCCGCGGCCGGACCTGATCCGGCCCGACATCCGCAACCCCATGTCGCGAGAGGACGCCATGCGTATGGAAGCCCGGAGTCTGTCCGCCGTCCGGGCGGCGGCCGACAGCCACAACCCCGCCGCCGCCTTCGAGCTGGCCCTGCGCTATCAGGACGGGCTCGGCCTGCCCGCGGACGCGGAAACCGCCGTCGCCTGGATGCAGCGGGCCGCCGCCGACGGCCATGCCCTGGCACAGTACAACCTCGGCATTCTGTGCCTCACGGGCCGGGGCACGCCGCCCGACCCGACGCGCGCCCTGAGCTGGCTGCGGGCCTCGGCGGAACAGGGAAGCCTGCGCGCCGCCTTCATGCTGGGCACCCTCTATTACGAGGGGGTGGCGGGCGACCGCGCCCTGGAAGAAGCCTGCAAATGGCTCGACACGGTGGCCGTCCGCGGCGGCGGGATCGTCCCGACCTGGCCGCGGACGGCGGGGCTGCACGACCTGACGCCGGAACAGGTGGCGGAGGCCCGCTATCTGGCCCGCCGTGCCCGCGCGGAAAGCGCCGGCCGGCCGGACGACGACACGCCGCAACACCCGGGACGCCTTCGGGCCGGGGCGTGAAGCCGGCCCGCACAGGAATCAAAAGGGGGGAAAGATGACCGGGTACTTCAATGATCACATCGAGGGGGAGCCCGACCTGTCGGCCCTGCTGGCCGACCCGCTGACCCACCGGGTCATGGCCCGTGACGGCGTGACGGAGGCGGACGTCCGCGCCGCCTGCGCCCGCGCCACGGGAGCACCATCGGAGCGGCGGCGCGACGGCACCGTCGTGGTGGTGGTGCGCGCCCCGGGCGCCGCGCCGCCCGGCACCTGACACCCGCAACCCACGCGCAAAGGGGAACAGCCATGCGTTTCGTCCGTGATCTGCCCATCTTCGCCCGCATCGCCCTCGGCCTCGTCGCCGTGGCGGTGGTCACGGCGGCCATCGTGGGGTCGGTGACCCTGATGTCCATGACCCGCACCATCAACGAGGCCGAACGCCGCGAGCTCAAGGGCTATTTCCAGCAGGTGGAGGCGGCCATCGACGCCAAGGCGGAACAGGCCCAGGCCATGGCCGCCGTCGTCGCCAACATCCC
>CAJXLG010000353.1 GCA_913055885.1 uncultured Rhodospirillales bacterium | reverse complement strand
CCCCTGGCCCCGGGGCGGGAGGCCGGTGCCTACAGGGCAACCGCGCCGGCGAGGGAAAGAGAAAAAGAATGTTTCCCGGTGGGAGAATGGGACGGCCAGAACGGCGTGGGTGGTAGCGCACACGGACACGCGCGGGCCGACCCCGCCTACCCCTTGTTCACGGGCAGCGTCGGCCCGGCGTAGGCGCCCACGGGGTCCATGGCCTCCTCGATGCGGATGAGCTGGTTGTACTTGGCCAGGCGGTCGGAACGCGACAGGGAGCCCGC
Source organism: uncultured Rhodospirillales bacterium (assembly GCA_913055885.1). Taxonomy (GTDB): domain Bacteria; phylum Pseudomonadota; class Alphaproteobacteria; order Rhodospirillales; family CAJXLG01; genus CAJXLG01. The sequence goes on along the minus strand of CAJXLG010000353.1, from coordinate 2,210 downwards.
CTTGATGCGACCGCAGCCCGTGCCCACCGCCAGGTCGGCGATGGTGGCGTCCTCCGTCTCGCCCGAGCGGTGCGAGATGATGGCCTTGTAGCCCGCCTTGTGCGCCATGTCCACGGCGCGCAGGGTCTCCGTGAGGGTGCCGATCTGGTTCACCTTCACCAGGATGGCGTTGGCGATGCCGCGCCGGATGCCATCGGCCAGGCGCTCCGTGTTGGTGACGAACAGATCATCCCCCACCAGCTCCACCCGGTCGCCCAGGGCGTCCGTCAGGGTCTTCCAGCCCTCCCAGTCGTCCTGGGCCATGCCGTCCTCGATGCTGATGATGGGATAGGCGTCCACCAGCGCCTTGTAATAGTCCACCATGCCGGCGGCATCGAGGGTCCTGCCCTCGCCCTTGAGGACGTACTGCTCGCCGCTGAAGAACTCGCTGGCGGCGGCGTCCAGCGCCAGGGCCACGTCCTCCCCCGGGCGATAGCCGGCGGACCGGATGGCCCCCGTGATGTAGCGCAGCGCCTCGTCGGAACTGGCGAGCCCCGGGGCGAAGCCGCCCTCGTCGCCGACGTTGGTGTTGTGGCCGGCGTCCTTCAGTTCCTTCTTGAGGTGCTGGAACACCTCCGACCCCATGCGCACGGCGTCGGTGACGGTGGCGGCGCCCACGGGGCAGATCATGAACTCCTGGATGTCCACGTCGTTGTCGGCGTGCTCGCCGCCGTTCAGGATGTTCATCATGGGCACCGGCAGGGTGTGGGCCAGCGCGCCGCCGAAGTAGCGGAACAGCGGCAGCCCCGATTCCGCCGCCGCCGCCCGCGCCACGGCCAGCGACACCCCGAGCACGGCGTTGGCGCCCAGGCGCCCCTTGTTGTGGGTGCCGTCCAGGTCGATCATCTGTTCGTCGATGAGCACCTGGTCCTCGGCATCCATGCCCGAGATGGCGTCGAACAGCTCGCCGTTGACGGCATCCACGGCGGATTCCACCCCCTTGCCGCCGAAGCGCCCGGTGTCCCCGTCACGCCGTTCCACCGCCTCGTGAATGCCGGTGGAGGCGCCACTGGGCACCGACGCCCGGCCCATGGCGCCGGACTCCAGGTTGACGTCCACCTCCACGGTGGGGTTGCCGCGGCTGTCCAGGATCTCGCGGGCGTGGATGTCGATGATGGCGGTCATGGCTGTTCCTCCAGCGGTCAGTCCAGGGTGACGGGCCGCGCCTTGGCCACCCGGTCGAATTCCAGCAATGTCTCAAGGAGATCCGGCAAGTCCTTGAGCGGGATCATGTTCGGGCCGTCGCTCACGGCGGTGTCGGGATCGGGATGGGTTTCCAGGAAGACACCCGCCACGCCCACGCTCAGGGCGGCGCGCGCCAGCACCGGGGCGAAGGCGCGCTGGCCGCCGGAGGCGCCGCCCTGCCCGCCCGGCTGCTGGACGCTGTGCGTGGCGTCGAAGATCACCGGGAACCCCGTCCGCGCCATCTCCGGCAGGCCGCGCATGTCCACCACCAGGTTGTTGTAGCCGAAGCTCACCCCGCGCTCGCAGAGCAGCACGTTGTCGTTGCCGCTTTCCGTGAGCTTGGCGGCGACGCGGCCCATGTCCCACGGCGCCAGGAACTGGCCCTTCTTGACGTTGACGGGCCGGCCCGTGGCGGCGGCGGCCGTCAGAAGGTCCGTCTGCCGCGACAGGAAGGCGGGAATCTGCAAGGCGTCCGCGACGGAGGCCACGGGGGCGCACTGGTCGGGCGCGTGCACGTCGGTGATGACCGGACAGCCGTGGGTCGTGCGCACCTCGGCGAGGATGGCCAGGCCCTCGTCCAGCCCCATGCCGCGCCCGCTCCCCAGGCTCGTCCGGTTGGCCTTGTCGTAGGAGGCCTTGAAGACGACCGGGACGCCGTGCCGGTCTCCGATCTCCCGGAGGCGGCGGGCCACCTGCAGGTTCAGGGCGTCGTCCTCGAGGGCGCAGGGACCGGCGACCAGGAAGAAGGGGGCGTCCTCGCGGAAGAGGAGCCCCGGATCGTCCGCCATCAGCCTCCGACCGCGGGAACCTGGTCGGGCTCGACCGCGGCCTCTTCCCCGCCCCGGCGCCGCGCCCGCTCGCCGGCGGCCTCGACGAAGGAGGCGAACAGGGGATGCGGGCGATTGGGGCGCGACTTGAGCTCGGGGTGGAACTGGGTGGCGACGAAGTAGGGGTGGTCGGGGAGTTCGATCATCTCCACCAGCTGC
>CAJXLG010000352.1 GCA_913055885.1 uncultured Rhodospirillales bacterium | reverse complement strand
CGGAGGGGTTTGATGAGGAACATATGCTGGAGCTGCAAAGCCTTCAGGCAGACCTCACCCTTTCCTCGCTTTTCGGCGGACAGCTCACGATTCGGCGGGTTGTCGCCAGGCAACCGGACATGACCCTGGAATTCGACGGCACAAAGACGAACTGGGGCGCACTCCTGCAGAGCCTGGAAAGTAAAGACGAAAAGGAAGTGCCGGAAGCCGTGGGCGGCCAGGGATTCCACGCAGTCGCGCACCACGGCCATCAGGGTGGTGGGGCGCAGGGTCATGGAGCCCGGGAAGGCCATGTGGTGCTGCGACATGCCCACCGGGAGCGTCGGGCCCACCAGGATGCCGCCGGCGTCGCCGGCGGCGCGCGCCACCGCCCCGGCGGTCAGGGCGTCCGTACCGGCGGGGCCGGTGGGGCCGTGCTGCTCCGTGGACCCCACGGGCAGCAGGATGCCGGTGCTGGTTTCCAGGTAGGCCGCCACTTCCGGCCAGGTGCTCAACTGGAGTTGCAAGGCGGTGCTCCTTCGCTGTCGTCGGCGACGAGGGTCGCGAGATAATCCAGGCAGGCGGCCCGGTCGGCGCGGCAGCCGCCGTCCTCCCACCATGCCTTCACGGCGTTCAGATACCGGCCCACCGCCGGCCCCCTGGGCACGCCCGCTTCCGTGACGTCGCGCCCGCGCAGGGGGAAGGCGGCACCCTCCCAGGTGTCGGCGGCGGTGAGCAGGGCCGTCCAGGCATCCGCCGTGCCGCTTGCCGGCCCCGGGTCGAGGGCGCGCCGCGCCGCCCAGGTGAGCAGCACCAGATCGCGGAAGCGGTCGGCGCCCAGGCGGTAGAGCCAGCGGCGGCGCTCGTTCCCGGGCATTTCCGGGCCGGGCTCGACGGGCGGCGCCGTCAGGGTGGCCAGGCGCCGCCGCCAGGCGCGCGACAGCCGCAGGCGGCCGCCCAGGGCCTCCCCGGCCTCGGCGTCGGGCACGGCCACCAGGGCGGCCAGCCGGCGCAGGGGGTCGGGCCCCACGCTCGCCATGTTGAGGGCCGAGGTCTCCAGCCACGCCAGCATGCGCAGGCGGTCCACGTGCGCCGCCTCGGGCAGGATGACGGGCAGCACGCCCTCGCCCTGCATGAGCTTCACGACGCTGCCGGGGTCGGGCGAGTCCAGGATTCGCAGAAGCTCGTCGCGGATGCGCTCCGCCGCCAGGGTGGTGAGGTGGTCGGCCAGCCGGCGGCACGCCGTCAGGGCCGCCGGGTCCGCGGGCGAGCGGCCGTAGTGGGCGAAGAAGCGGAAGAAGCGCAGGATGCGCAGGTAGTCCTCGCGGATGCGGTCCTCGGGCGGGCCGATGAAGCGCACCCGCCCGGCGCTCAGGTCGGCCAGGCCGTCGGTGTAGTCGTAGACGTCGCCGTCGATGGTGGCGGACAGGGCGTTCATGGTGAAGTCCCGCCGGCGGGCGTCGGCTTCCCAGTCGTCGGTGAAGGCCACCTCGGCGCGGCGGCCGTCGGTGCGCACGTCGCGCCGCAGGGTGGTGATCTCCGCCGGCTGGCCGTCGGCCACCGCCGTCACCGTGCCGTGCCGGAGCCCCGTGGGCACGGCCTTGAGGCCGGCCGCCTCCAGGCGGGCCATCACCGTCTCGGGCGACAGGGGGGTGGCGATGTCGATGTCCTTCACCGGCCGGTCAACCAGGGCGTCGCGCACGCAGCCGCCGATGAAGCGCGCCGCGTCCCCTTCGGCGGTGAGGGCGTCCATGACGGCCCGCGTGGCCGGCCGGGTCATCCAGGCCTGCGGCGGCAGCTTGCCCAGCGGGGCGCCGTCCGGATTGAGCAGCATCCCTTCCTACTCCGCCCTGCCCGGAACGATGCGGCCGTCCTCCAGGCGCGGCGGGGTGTATTCGGCGTTGCGCGGGGCGCCGCTGTCCACCATGAGCGCGCCCGCCACCAGCGCCGCCAGCACCACGCCGGCCCCCAGGAGCCAGACCCACGAGATGGATTCCGCCGTGCGGCCGGTTTGCCGGCACCACAGGACATAGCCGGCATAGACGAGGACGGGCAGGAGCAGCGGCAGGAGATAGCGCAGAAAGATGTAGGTCATGACGGGGCCGCAAGCACTTCGTACAGATTCACCAGCATGGCCGCCGTGGCGCCCCAGATGGTGCGGCCGTCCCACCACAGGTGGTAGTAGGGCCGTTCGCCGTCGCCGGTATGCACGCGGCGGCGGGCGTGGTTGGCCGGGTCGAGGACGTGGGCCAGGGGCACCTCGAACACGCCGGAGACCTCGAAGGGGTCGAGCACCGGCGTCACGGGCGGCGGCACCAGACCCACCACGGGGGTCACGCGATAGCCCGTGCCCGTGATGTAGTCGTCCAGCCGCCCCACGGGCACGGGGCAATCGGGCGGCAGGCCCACTTCCTCCCACGCCTCGCGCAGGGCGGCGGCCTCCGGCGTGGGATCGCCGGCCTCCAGCCGGCCGCCGGGGAAGCTCACCTGGCCGGCGTGGTCGCG
>CAJXLG010000351.1 GCA_913055885.1 uncultured Rhodospirillales bacterium | reverse complement strand
AGAAGGGCGTCGGTGAGGGCGTGCAGGCCCACGTCGGCGTCCGAGTGGCCGGCCAGCCCCTGGTCGTGCGGAATCTCCACGCCACACAGCCGCACCGACGTTCCCGGGCCGAAACGGTGGACATCCAGGCCGTGGCCGGTGCGGCTTTCGCCCGCCAGTCGCCGGTGGGCGCGCTCCATGTCCTCCGGTGTGGTGACCTTGACGTTCTCCTCCGACCCCGCCGTCAACCGCACGGGCACGCCGGCCGCTTCGGCCAGGGCGGCATCGTCGGTGTCGTTGCCGCCGGCGTACCGGCGGTGCAGGTCCAGGATGGTGGTGTAATGGAAAGCCTGCGGCGTCTGGGCACGGAACAGCCCGCTGCGGTCCACCGTGCCGCCGCTGGTGGTACCGGCGTCGCGGCCGCGTTTGAGGGTGTCGGAAACGGCCAGGACGGGCAGGGCGGCGGCCGCCTCGTCCAGGGCGGCCAGGACACCGTCGATGACGCTGTCGGGCACGAAAGGCCGCGCCCCGTCGTGGATCAGCACCCGGTCGGGCGGATCCCCGGCCAGGGCCTCCAGCCCCAGGCGGACGGACTCCTGGCGGGACGCCCCGCCGGGCACGGGTTCCGTCACGGTTTCCAGGCCCGCCGCCGCCGCGTCGTACAGGTCGCGGTCGTCGGGATTGATGACGCACAGGACACGGTCGATTTGGGGGTGCGCGGCCAGACGGGCGAGGGTGCGCGCCAGCAGGGGCCGGCCGCCCAGATGCCGGTACTGTTTGGGGGTCTCGCCGCCCATGCGGCTGCCGCGCCCGGCGGCCACCACGAGGGCCCACGTGGAAGGCAACGGATACTCCCAGGGTTGCGGTGAAACGAAAACGGCAAACGGGTATCCAACCTTAATGGGCGCGGTGCCGCTTGCCAACATCCCGCCGGCTGTTATAGTCGGCGCCCATGATCACCGCCTGGATCTCCAGCCTCACCGCCGTTGTCACGCTTATCCCCGCGGCCGCCGACGCCCTGCGGCCCGAGCCCCGACGTGATCACCGCTTCTGGCTGGGCGCGCTGGTGGCCTTCCTGGGCCCGGTGGCCCACACGGTCCACCGCATGGGCGCCACCTGGCGGCCCGATTTCGTCGATGCGGTATGGGTGTCCGTTGCCGTGACGGTGGCCCTGTTCGCGCTGGTGGCCGGCGTCACGCGCACGGCCTGGCGCCTGGCGCCGCTGTTGTACCCCTTCCTCATCCTGCTGGGCCTTCTGGCCACGATGCCGGCGTCGAAGCCGGCGACCGGGCAGGTCGCCGGCGGCGGCTGGATGGTGGCCCATGTTGCCCTGTCGGTGATCACCTACGGCCTCACGACCGTGGCCGCCGTGGCGGCCCTGGCCGCCTTTCTGCAGGAGCGTGCCCTCAAGCGCCACCGGCCGGACAGCCTCACGCGCCGCCTGCCGTCGGTGCGCGATGCCGAGAGCCTGTCGGTGGGCCTGCTGGGGGCGGCCGAGATCGTTCTCGGCCTGGGGCTCGTCACGGGCATGGCCCTGGAGCTGGCGCGGCACGGCAGCCTTCTCGCCCTCAGCCACAAGGTCCTCCTGACCCTCATCGCCTTCGCCGTCATCGGTGGCATCCTGGCGGCCCGCCGGCTGGCGGGCGTGCGCGGCCGCATGGCGGCACGTCTCATCCTCGTGGCCTGGCTGATCCTCGGCCTGGGCTACGTGGGGGTGAAGTTCGTCACGGACGTCCTCATCGCCTGATCGCCTTTTCAAGAGGCAGCAGGGCCTTGTCCCGGACGGGCCTGCCTAGTACAAAGGCAGCAGTGTTCAAGCACGTGAAAAGCGCCCATGCCTCCTCACGCCGGATCGCCGCTCTCCCGGAGGGCCCTCTCCCTGGGCCCCGTGACCATCGATCCGCCGGTTTTCCTGGCGCCCATGGCCGGTGTCACCGACCCGCCCTTCCGGGCGCTGGTGCGGCGCTACGGCGTGGGGCTCACCTGGTCGGAGATGCTTGCCGCCAAGGCCGTGGTGCACGGGGACAGCCGAACGCTTGCCATGGCCGCCACGGACCAGCCGCACGAGCCGGCCGCCGCCGTCCAGATCGAGGGGGCGGAGCCCGCCTTGGTGGCGGATGCGGCCCGCCGTCTGGCGGAGGCCGGCGCCGGCATCATCGACGTGAATATGGGCTGTCCCACCCGCAAGATCGTGGGGCAGGGGGCCGGCGCGGCGCTCCTCACCGACCCGGACCGGGCGGGACGCATCGTGGAGGCCGTGGTGGCGGCCGTGGCCGTTCCCGTCACCGTCAAGATGCGCCTGGGGTGGTCGGCCGGCGATAACGCCGCGCCGGAACTCGCCCGCATTGCCGGCGAGGCGGGCGCGGCCCTCGTGACCGTTCACGGCCGCACGCGGGATCAGTTCTATGACGGAACGGCCGACTGGGCCGCCATCGCCGACGTGGTACGGGCCGTCAACCTGCCCGTGGTGGCCAACGGCGACGTTTTCACGCCCGCCGACGCGGCGGCCCTGCTGCGCCG
>CAJXLG010000350.1 GCA_913055885.1 uncultured Rhodospirillales bacterium | reverse complement strand
GTCTCGTCAAGGAAATGCATGAGCCGGTGGAACGCCGTGTGGCGCTCCCGCCCGTCGAAGCCATCATCGCCCGCGTCGGCATCTTCCAGGGCCTGGATCATGCGGGCGACGCTGTGGCTCATGGCCTGGAGCCGTTCCTCGGCCGCCTGCGGCCCCAGATGGTTCCGCAGGCCCTCGCCCATGCGGGCGAAGTGGGCGAGCTGCCCCACGGCCTCCTTCCACAGGCGGCTGTCCTCGAAATGGGGGCTCAGGACAACGCCGCGGAAGGCCCGGCGATGGCCGCGTACCTTGCCCACCAGCTCGCCCGAGCCGCCGGCACCCGCCACCTGCTGGCGGATGCCCTCCCCCTGTTCCTTCTTGTTCGCGGGCGGCTTGTCCACCGGCTTGCCGCCGAGCAGCAGATGGACGATGGTGCTGAGCCGCAGGGCGTTGCGCTGGAACCCCATGAGGGCCCCCCACACGTCGCCCGGCGCGTCCTGCCAGGCTTCCCGCACACGGCGCCCGGCGATAATGTCGGTCAGGTACTGCAGCGGCTGGCGCCACCCCACCGGCAGGTGGCGCTCCTTGTCCTGCAACCACTCCAGCCGCGCCTGCTGCTCGCTCACCAGGACGTCGAGGCCGCGGTATTCCTGGCTGCCCACGGGCAGGACCATCGCCACGTCGAGGAAATCGCTCTGCACCCACAGATAGCGGCCGGCACGCTTGAGCTGCCGGCTCAGGGCCGTGGGCATGGGATAGAGGCCATGCGGCCAGCGCAGCCCTTCCAGTCCGCTCCACTGGTCGGCGGAGACGATCTCCCCGGCGATCAGGGCCTTGATGGCCGGGTGCGCCAGGAAGGCCACCACCCGGTCCAGGTCGTCGCGCGCCAGATCCGGGTTGTCGGTGGCGCGGCGGCGATAGGTTTCGGCCAGGTCGGCGACAACGTTCAGGCAGAAATCCTCCCAGGCCTCCTTGTCCGCCCGGTTCAGCCGGGCGAACGAGCCGCTGCGGTCGGACACGCCGTAGGGGAACTGCCACGACTGCCGCAGCCACATCTCCAGGGCCGCGCGCACCCAGCCGCCGCTGGCCGTGGCCGCCGTGCCCACGACCTCCGACGCCACGGGCAGCAGGCGCCCGGGGGCGAGCGGCCGGCTCGCCCGCAGACGCTCCTTGTCGGCCAGGTCCTGCCGCCTGTCGTCCGCCTGCTCGGGCGTCCGTTCCAGGTTGCGGGCGGCGGCGAGAAGGGCGCTCAAGACCTCGTAGGGGTCGGAGATCTCCGCCGCCACATTCTCCGCTTCCAGGAGCGCCACCCAGTTGACGGGGTGCATGAGCATCTCCGGGTTCTCACGGTAGAGAAGGCCGAGCGCTTCCTGTTCGTCGTCGAGCTGAAGGCGGGTGCCCTGGAAGACGAAGCCGGCCGTCTTGCGGATGAGTTCCGTGCGCTGGGCCTGGGCGCCCCGGCGCACCGCCGGCAGATCGTCATAGACCGTCCACGGGTCGCGCGGCAGGACGTCGAGGAAGGGCTCCCCGCGCTCGTCATTGGGGATGATGTAGACCGTGATGCCCCCCTGGCGCTCGCGCACCAGCTTCTGCAGGTCTTCCGGACGATCGACGCCGGGGTCCAGCCGGACCACGGCCACGATGCGGGCCGCCGCCTGCCGGTTGCCGGCGAGACCGTGTGCGCTCGTGGGCAGGGCGCGGTTGCCCTGCAGGTGCGTCTGGATCAGGTCTGCATCCTTCAGGAAGCCGGCGTGGACGAACTGGCTGAGCGTGATGAGCACGCACTGGCCGATGAAGGCGTCGGAGTGGTCCGAGGGCGCCCGCAGCACCAGGGACAGGTGCTTGTAGGAGGGCAGGGGCCGGTATTCCCAGCGCTCCACAAAGTCCCGGAAGGGCCCGAAGAAGGGGAAATAGTGGTGGGCCGCCGGGGGCCCCGCCCGGGCCGGGCCCTCGCCCGCGGGGCCCCCGAGGCCGTCATGCAGGGTGCTCAGGTTGATCCAGCTTATGGTGTTGCGGAAATCGTTGAGGACGGAGCGTGCCAGCTCCTCCGGCATCATGGGCCGCCCCTGGTCCGTCTGCTTGCGGTAGTAGGGCACCGTTTCCAGACCATAGCGCGCCAACTCGTCCGTGGCGTCCTGCTTGGCGCTCAGGATGCGCACGGGAATGCCCTCTTCCTGGAGGCGTGCACCCAGGTGCAGGCCGTGGTCCAGGCACGGCTCCTCGGCCGGCCTGGGGCCAGCGTTCTCGGGGGCATCGTCATAGGGAACGCGCAGGTCAATGACCGCGGTGACGAAGGTATTGGCCCATTCCGGGGCGCGATAGGCCTCGACGGCCTCCAGGGCGCCCTGGTAACTGGTGGCGATTTCCAGATGCAGGCCCAGCAGGCGGAAGATGCGGGATTCCGCCGACCCGAAGGTGCGCGTCCACAGGTCGCACGCCTCGTTCTGCAGGCGAAGCTCCTCGATCTCCAGGTGATCGTCCACCCACAGGAGGACCCCCTCGGAATAGGAAGATTCGGTCATGACACAAGCTCCCCGGCT
>CAJXLG010000349.1 GCA_913055885.1 uncultured Rhodospirillales bacterium | reverse complement strand
GGGGGCGCTGGCCGCGGGGAAGGCGCAGGCCGCGTGCGATTACACCGCGTGCGCCCGCCCGGCCTTTTACGAGGTGACCCTGGAACGCGCCGAGCTGTGCCAGAGCGCCGCATGCACCAGCCCCGTGATCGTCGGGGAGGGGCAGAAGACCTTCGACATCATGAGCGCCAATCCCGGCGCGGCCATCGGAAGTTTCGCTTCCTTCCCGCCCCTGGCGCCGGGCCGGACCTTCACCCATCTGCGCGTCACCCTGGATCGCGAGATGACCATCCGGGGGTCGGTCGCCTCGGGCGGCAACACCTATTACACCCCGGGGGGGGACCACACGTGCAGTCCCGCCAACCTCGCCAACAATAATTGCGGGGGCGGCAACAACCCCAATGCAGCAGCGGCCGCTCCCGCCGGCGAGTCCACCATGATCATCCCCGACGGTGCCTTCAACAACAGTCCGCTCACGAAGGTGGACTGTCCCACAAGCGGCACGGCGAACGGCTGCGCCCAGACCGTCGACCCGCTGGCGAGCCCCTTCACCGTCGGCCTGCGGCCGCCGCGGATAAGCGTGGCCTTCGACACCCAGGACGCGCTTGGGCTTTTCGTGGCCCCCGGGCCGACCCGTTTCGTGGTGCCGGCCGATCCGGCCCCCACCATCAGCATCCAGTGACGGCCGGGCCTTCGGGCGACGGGAACCGGCCCCGGCGGCGGTGCCGCCGGGGCCGGTTCGTCGCGTCCGGAAAGCGCCGGCCTACACCATGGCCATGCCGCCGTTCACGTGCAGCGTCTGGCCGGTGATGTAGTTGGCCTCCTGGCTCGCCAGGAAGAGGCAGGCGTTGGCGACGTCGGCCGGCGTGCCCAGGTGACCCGCCGGGATGCTGTTGATCAGGGCCTCGCGCCGGTCCTCGGGGATCTCGTCGGTCATGGGGGTCTCGATGAAGCCGGGCGCGACACAGTTGGCGGTGACGCCGCGCGCCGCCACCTCCTGGGCCAGGGACTTGGTCATGCCGATCATGCCCGCCTTGGCGGCAGCGTAGTTGGCCTGTCCGGCGTTGCCCGTTACCCCCACCACGGAGGTCATGCCGATGATGCGCCCCCAGCGGCGCTTCATCATGCCCTTGAGGCAGGTGCGGGCAAGGCGGAAGGCGGCCGTCAGGTTGACGTCCAGCACCTGATCCCAGTCCTCGTCCTTCATGCGCATCATCAGGGTGTCGCGGGTGATGCCCGCGTTGTTCACCAGGATGTCCACGCCGCCCATGGCGTCGTCGGCCTGCTTCGCCAGGCCCTCCACCACCTCGGGGTCGCCGAGGTTGCCGGTGACCACGTGGGCGCCCTCGCCCAGCTCCGCGGCCACGGCGTCGAGCGCCTCCCTGCGCGTGCCCGCCAGGGCCACCCGGGCGCCCCGCGCGTGCAGCGCCCCGGCGACGGCGGCGCCGATGGCGCCCGATGCGCCCGTGATGAGGGCGCGCTTGCCGGAAAGATCGAACATGGCCGTCTCCTGCCCTGTTAAAGGCTTTTCAGCAGTTCCTCGATGTCGTGCGGCGTCTCCACCGACGTGGCCGCCAGGTTGCGGTCGATGCGCCGCGCCAGGCCCGACAGCACCTTGCCGGCGCCCAGCTCCACCAGATTCGCCACGCCGTTCGCCGCCATGGTCTCCACGCTCTCGCGCCAGCGGACCGTGCCCGTCACCTGGTCCACCAGGCGGCGGCGGATGGTTTCCGGGTCGTCCGTGGCATCCGCCGTCACGTTGCTCACCACGGGCGGCACGGGCCGGTCCAGATGCGCGGAGGCGAGGGATTCCGCCATGGTCTCCGCCGCCGGCTGCATGAGGTCGCAGTGGAAGGGCGCCGACACGGCCAGGGGCTGCACCCGCTTGGCGCCCTTCTCCTTCGCCAGCTCCCCGGCGCGATCCACGGCCGCCTTGTGGCCGCTCACCACCACCTGGCCCGGGGCGTTGTCGTTGGCCACCCGGCACACGCCGCCCGTCTCGCCGGCCGCCTGCCCGGCCACGCCGTGCACGGTGTCCAGGTCCAGGCCCAGGAGCGCCGCCATGCCGCCCTCGCCCACGGGCACGGCCTGCTGCATGGCGCGCCCGCGCACGCGCAGTAGCGTCGCGGCGTCGGCCAGGCTCAGGGCCCCGGCGGCGCACAGGGCCGTGTATTCCCCGAGGGAATGGCCCGCCACGTAGTGCGCCCGCTCGCGCAGCGGCACGCCCGCCTCCTTTTCCAGGGTGCGCACCACGGCCATGCTCACGGTCATGAGGGCGGGCTGGGCGTTCTCGGTGAGGGTGAGGTGCTCCTCCGGCCCCTCCCACATGGTGCGGCTGAGGTGTTGGCCGAGGGTGTCGTCCACCTCCTCGAAGACGTAGCGGGCCTCGGGCGAGGCCTCGGCCAGGGCGTGCCCCATGCCGACGGCCTGGGCCCCCTGGCCCGGGAAAAGGAAAGCCCGTGTCATGCGCGAATCCGTATCCGGTTGCCGGGTGGAAGGCGGGGGCGCACACCGCCGGCCCGCCGCTGGCGAAGCGATATTACGGCGG
>CAJXLG010000348.1 GCA_913055885.1 uncultured Rhodospirillales bacterium | reverse complement strand
CCTACTCCTCGCCGCCGGCGTCGGGGTCGGGGCGGGGTTCGCGCATGGTGGTGAACTCCTCGGCCGAGGTGGGGTGGATGCCCACGGTGGCGTCGAAGGTCTGCTTCGTGGCGCCCGCCTTGAGGGCCACGGCGAAGCCCTGGGTGATCTCCGGGGCGTCCTCGCCCATCATGTGCAGCCCCATGACCTGTTGGGACGGCCGGTCCACCACCAGTTTCATGAGGGTACGCTCGTCGCGCTGTGTCAAGGTGTGCTTCATGGGCCGGAAGTCGGCGGCGTAGACGTCCACGGCGTCGCACTGGCGGCGGACAGGGCGCCCCTCATAGCCACGTCTCCGGCTCCGCTGCCAGGATGGCTTCCCGGGCCGGCTGCGGGCCCAACGCGCTACGTGCGGCCGTGAAAAAGGCCGGCAGGCGGCCCGTGCGGGCATCCGGCCATAGCTGGTCGATCTGGACATCAAGGGCCAGGTCCTCCGCCTCGGAAACGGGTAGCCCTTCGGAAACGTTCTTCAGGTTTTCCTGAAAACCCTCGCGCATTTCGTCGTACACGGCGCGCCGCGCGTTGCACAGCCGCGGACAGTTCAGATTCAGTTCCGTTATTGTCTGTCGGGCCCTTTGGGCCTGTTCCGTGGACAAACAGTTTTGTTCGATCACGTGGAGTTTGCCCCATGAGTCGCACTCGAAGATGGGTGGGCTGGCCGGGTCCTCCGTGGGCTTGATGATGGCTTCGTCCAGGACCTGGTCCCCCTTGGCCTCCCCACAGCTCAGATTCTGGCGGGTGGGGCGCTCATGGCGAGGCGGGCCCTGGTGCCGTCTGGTCCCACCCTGACAGGCCGCGAAAAGATTCCGCGTGTCGAAGGTCCAGTCGTGCCCATCGGACGTGTCCGATTTGGGATGGAAGTGCTCGATCTGGTAATCGTGCGTGCCCTTGATCCCGATTTCACAATATGCGCATAGTCCCCCCTGAGCCTCCATCAAGGCCGACAGCATGTCGTTGTACGCTTTCGGCCAATGGTTGCGCAAACCATCCCACGTGCGCTCATCGGCTGGCGCCTCTTCCAGGAACCGCCGGAAGGCGTCGGGCGTTGAGGCGGGCTGGCGTATTTTTTTCATGGCTTCATGCCACGCCGTTCCAGGGCTTTCCGGCGCCGGATTTCCATGTCGGCGCGGGTCAGGGACGGGTCGCCGGGCGACCTCTCGTCAAGGTAGGCGCGCAACGACCGCGCATGCGGGGCTTCTCCCTCTCCTTTCTCGATCTCGTCCCAGTATTCGCGCAGGTTTTTAGTAAATTCGTTGTCCGGGCGTTCATCCACTTCCATGATCTCGCTGAGAAGCCGACCGCTTTCGGCCCCGTAGGACGATGTCGCCGGCGCTTCATCCACGATTTCCCCTTCGGAGCGCCGGAGATGAATGATGTGTTCCGGCTGGACGGTGGTGAGGACCTGGGGGCTGTGCGTGGTGACGATGAACTGGATGTTGGGGAAGGTGCGCTGAAGGTCGTCCAGGATATGCTGCTGCCAGCGCGGGTGCAGGTGGAGGTCCACTTCGTCGATGAGGACGACCCCTTCCGTCTCCTGGACGGGGTTGCCCATGTGCGGGTTGATCTGGGCCATGCGCCGCGCCAGGTCGATGGCAAGGCCGAGAGCCGTGCGATAGCCGTCGCTGATCTGGGCAAGGTCCAGGTTCTCAAGGCCACCATCTTCCGTCTCGATATCGACCAGGAACCGGATGGGCTGCAATTCCGTTCGTGGGTTGTGCGCCCCCGGGACCATGGTGGCGACAGCCTGGCGCACGGCCTCAAGGACAGGGTCACGGTAATCAAAGTCGCGTTCGCGCTCCCGCTCGCGGCGCTCGACATCTTCCTGGTAAAGCACCCATTCCAGGACGTCCTTGAACGAGAGGCCGTTATCCAGGGCGCCATTCAGACCCTGATACCGGAACCCCGGGTCATGAAAATTGCGCTGCCGTTGCGGGATAAGGGGAACCGCCCGATCCGTGGCATAGTAAGCAAACAATGGAAGGCTCGCCGAGCCACCGGTCTCGATGGCATGGATGATGGGGTCCAGGTGCGCCTTCAGGGCCGCCGGACCAACAGCTTTCGGGATTTCGCTGGCGGTCTTCTTGCTCTTGTCGCGTTTCTCGGTACGATCCCACGTGATCTGCTGGCCGTTGGCCCGCCCCTCCATCACGACGCGAGCGTACGGGGCGAACTGGTCCACTTTACCGTCCGATGGGCGAAATATTTTGCGTAAATCCGTCGGCCTGAACGACCGACCCTTCACTTTGGGTAAATGACCAAGGGCAACGCCCAGCCCGAGCACGATTCCCTCCAACACCGCCGTCTTGCCGACGGTGTTGTCGCCCACCAACACGTTGAGTTGATTGTCGAGAGACAGCTCAAGATGGCTGACGCCCCGGAAGTTGGTGAGGGTCACGCGGTCGAGCTTCACGGCCCGTCTCCTACTCCTCGCCGCCGGCGTCGGGGTCGGGGCGGGGTTCGCGCATGGTGGTGAACTCCTCGGCCGAGGTGGGGTGG
>CAJXLG010000347.1 GCA_913055885.1 uncultured Rhodospirillales bacterium | reverse complement strand
GCCGGACCCGATCCGGCCCGAGCACCTGACGACCCAGGCCCGCCGGCAGGGGATCGACTTCGACACCCGGATCCCGGGCGCGGGGGGGACGGAGATCCCCGAGAGCCAGCTCCAGGAGAACATCGTCGCCCGCGAGGAACCGTTCCCGGAACTGCGGGACCTGCTGGGCGGGGCCTACGACCTGGAACGGCTCGCCGCGCGATACGGACGGGCGCCCCGGCCCGTGGGAAGCGGCCCTGGTGGGAACCCCGGTGCCCGATCCGGAAAATCCCGTGGCCATGGGCCACGTGGTACGCTCCTTCGATCCGTGCCTGGTGTGCACCGTGCACCAGGTGGGCGGACCGGCGTTGCGTCTCGGGGTATAGGAATGAAGGCGCCGCGCGCCATCGTCTGTGTGGGCAACCGCCTGGTGCCCGGCGACGCCCTGGGCCCGGCGGTGCACGACCGACTCGTGGCGGACGGCCCGCCGCCGGGAATCGCGGTCCTGGACGGCGGCCTGAAGGGGCTGGACCTGTGGCCCGAGGTGGACGGCCGCGCCCGCGTGGTGTTCGTCGATACCCTTGACGCGGCGGACGGGGTCACGGTCCTGACGCCGGAAACGGTGGCGGCGGACGCCGGCAGCCACGGCCATGCCGCCGGGCTCCCCTACCTGCTGGCCATGCTGCCGCACGTGGCAACGGCGCCGCCGACGGTCCGGATCGTGGGCGCCACCGCGCCGGCGTCCGAGGCGACGGTCCGGGCCGTCGCCGGGCGATGCGTGGAGGTGGTACGCCATGACGCGGCCTGATCCGGAAACCCGGATCGCGGAGCTGGAGGCGGAGAACCGGGCGCTGCGCCGGGAAATCCGCGTCGCGCACGAGGCGGCGGAGATCACGGCGCACAAGGTCATCGAGCAGTTCGGCCACACCGATGAGGCCCTGCAGCGCCTGCGGGCCACGTCCGGCCAGCTCAAGGCGGTGCTGGACGCGGCCACGGAAGTCTCCGTCGTCGCCTGCGACCGCGACGGCACCATCCGGCTGTTCAGCCGGGGGGCCGAGCGCCTCCTGGGCTACAGGGCCGACGAGGCGGTGGGGCGCCTGTCCGTCCTCGCCCTGCACCGCGATGTGGAGCTGGCGGAGGCCGGCCGCGCGCTCACCGGTGAAGCGCCGCC
Organism: uncultured Rhodospirillales bacterium; assembly: GCA_913055885.1. Classification (GTDB taxonomy): domain Bacteria; phylum Pseudomonadota; class Alphaproteobacteria; order Rhodospirillales; family CAJXLG01; genus CAJXLG01. The sequence goes on along the minus strand of CAJXLG010000347.1, from coordinate 1,396 downwards.
CCGGGGCGCGGTCATGAAGGTCTTCGAGTGGCACGTGGTGCACGGCGTGACGGGGCTGCACGAGTGGACCTACGTGCGCCGCGACGGCAGCACCTTCCCGGTCAATCTGGCCATCACCGCCCTGCCCGATTCGGAGGGCGAGCCGGGCGGTTACCTGAGCGTCGCCATGGACCTGTCATGGCGCAAGGCGCTCGAAGCCCGCCTGGAGCACCAGGCCAACCACGACCCCCTCACGGGGCTCCTGAACCGCCGCTCCTTCGAGGAGGCGCTGGAACGCGAGGCGGCCCGCACCGACCGTTACAGCACCCCCTTCGCCCTGCTCATGTTCGACATCGACCATTTCAAGGCCGTCAACGATACGTACGGCCATTTCGTGGGCGACGATATCCTCCTCGCCGTCAGCCGGATGGTGAGCCAGCGGCTGCGCGGCCCCGACACCCTGGCCCGCTGGGGCGGCGAGGAATTCATCGCCCTGCTCCCCGAAACCAGCCTGGAGGGGGCGCGGGCCGTGGCGGAAGACCTCCGGGCCACCGTGCCCGGCACCCGCTTTTCCCGCCCCGGCAGCGTCACCATTACCGCAGGGGTGGCGGCGCACCAGGCCGGCGAACCCGCCCACGCCCTCACCAAACGGGTGGACGACGCCCTCTACGCGGGCAAGGAACACGGCCGTGACCGCGTGGTAACCGCCTGATTCCCCGCCGCGGTCAAACGGCGTCCGACCACATGGCGGGGTCGGCCTCCGCGGGCGTCATGCGCCGGCGCTCCTCGCCCTGGTAATCCTGTTCCCAGCGGCGGCGGCGGTCGGGGCCGAAGAAGGTCTTGGTGCGGACGAAGGGCCGGGGCCGCCAGATCACCGCCTTGACCCGCGAGTACAGCCCCTTGGGCGTGAAAGGCTTGCCCAGGAACTCCGTGACGCCGGCGTTGCGCGCCGCCGTGACGTTGGCCATCTCGGTGTGACCGGTGACCATGATGACGGGGATGTAGGGATTGGGGCTGTCGTCGGCCTGGCGCAACATCCTGGTGAACTCCAGGCCGTCCAGGGGCTCCGTTGCCAGCTCGCAGAAGACCATGTCCACCGGCCGGGCGTGCAGCTTTTGCAGGGCGTCGCTCGTGTCCGGCGACTCCAGCACCGGCGACAGCCCGGCGACCTTCAGGAACTCGCGGATGAGCGCCCGGATGTAGGGCGCCGGGTCCACCACCAGGGCACTGATCTCCTGGTCCCGGAAATCGTGGCTCATGACCCCTTCCCCATGGCACCGCTCACGCTTCCGGCGTGAGACTCTACCATCAGGGCCGGAGCGGTCCAACCATCCCCGGATCAGGACATTCCCCATGTTTTCTCAAACGCCCGTCGGGTGGCGCCATCTTTCGAGGCTCCGCCTTCGGCGGAGCACCT
>CAJXLG010000346.1 GCA_913055885.1 uncultured Rhodospirillales bacterium | reverse complement strand
GACATATTCGCCTTATGATCGTCGTCCTGAGGTGCTCTTTTCTTTGAAAAGAGCCTCGAAGGACGACAATAAAACGTGATGATTGTACGCGCCAAGTGGATGGGGAATGTCCTGGCGGCCGCCGTCGTGCCCCTTGACCCGAGGGGTGGGGCGAACCCTAAATAGGATCTAAGCGTGCCTGTTTCCCGACACGGAAGGCCGAGCCCGATGGACCAGCCCGCCGCGGCCGCCGAGGAACCCGCCGAGGATGTGGCGGTGCCGCCGCACCCCGAGCATCATGCCCACGTGAGCCTGCCCGTCGAGGGCATGACGTGCGCCTCCTGCGCGGCCCGCATCGAGAACGTGCTCAAGCGCCAGGACGGCGTGGCGGACGCGGGCGTCAACCTGCCGGCCGAGCGCGCCGACATCACCTACGATCCCGAGACCGTCGGGCCCGAGGGGCTGGCCCGGGCCATTGTGAAGGCGGGCTTCATGGTGCCCGATCGCGCCACGGAGCTGGACATCGAGGGCATGACGTGCGCCGCCTGCGCCAGCCGGCTGGAGAGCGTGCTCAACAAGGTGCCGGGCGTCTCCAGCGCCAGCGTCAATCTCGCCACCGAGCGCGCCACGGTGGAGGCCCTGCCGGGCGCCGTGTCGCCCGCCGACCTCATCGCCGCCGTGCGCAAGGCGGGCTACGATGCCCACGCCGTGAGCGACCGCAAGGAGCGCCTGGAAGAAGAGGCGGCGCGCGAGGCGCGCACCAACCGCCTGGAAATGGTGCGCCTGGGTGTCGGGCTGGTGCTGGCGCTGCCGCTGGTCCTGCCCATGCTGTTGCATCCCGTCGGCGTGGATGCGGCACTCCCCGGATGGGCGCAATTCCTCCTGGCGACGCCCGTGCAGGTGTGGCTGGGCGGACGCTTCTACGCGGCCGGCTTCAAGGCCCTGCGTGCCGGGTCGGGCAACATGGACCTGCTGGTGGCCCTGGGCACCAGTGCCGCCTACGGCCTGTCGCTGTTCAATACCTTCGTGGTGAGCGGACCCCTGTACTACGAGGCGGCGGCCATGGTCATCGTCCTGGTGCTCATCGGCCGCTTCCTGGAGGGCCGCGCGCGGCGCAGCGCGGCGGCGTCCATCCGCTCGCTCATGGCCCTGCGGCCCGCCGTGGCCCGCGTGGAGCGGGCCGACGGCCTGGTGGAAGTGGACGCCGAGGCCGTCGCCGAGGACGACATCGTGGTGGTGCGCCCGGGCGAACGCGTGCCCGTGGACGGCGAGGTGCTGGACGGCGAGAGCTCCCTGGACGAGTCCATGATCACCGGCGAGAGCATGCCGGTGACGCGCGGCCCCGAGGACACGGTCACCGGGGGCTCCATCAACGGCAACGGCACCCTGCGGGTGCGGGCCACCCGCGTGGGCAACGAATCCACCCTGAACCGCATCATCGGCATGGTGGAGGCGGCCCAGGCCTCCAAGGCGCCCGTGCAGCGGCTGGTGGACCGGGTGGCGGCAGTGTTCGTGCCGGCCGTCATCGGCGTGGCCGTCATCACCTTCCTGGTGTGGTGGCAGGTGGCGGCGGCGCCCCAGGCCGCCTTCGTCGCCGCGGTGTCGGTGCTGGTGATCGCCTGTCCGTGCGCCCTGGGACTGGCCACGCCCGCGGCCCTCATGGTGGGCACGGGCATCGCGGCGCGGTCCGGCATCCTCATCAAGGACGCCGAGGCGCTGGAGCGCGCCCACAACATCAACACGGCCATTCTCGACAAGACGGGCACCCTGACGGAGGGCCGGCCGGGCGTCACGGGCATCAAGGTCATCGACGCCGAGGGCGAGGAGGAGCTCCTGACGCTGGCCGCGGCGGTGCAGGAGGGGAGCGAGCATCCCCTGGCGCGCGCCGTGACCCAGCGTGCCCTGGGAATCACCACGCCCGCCGCCGACAGCATCCGCAGCATTCCGGGGCGCGGGCTGGAGGGGCGCGTCAACGACCGCGTCCTGCGGCTGGGGAACACCCGGCTCATGCGCGAGACCGGCTTCGACACCAGCGACCAGGGGGAACGGGTGGACAAGCTGGAGGCCCGCGGCCGCACCGTCATGTGGGTGGCCGAGGTGCAGCCCCGGCCCCGCCTCCTGGGCCTCATTTCCGTGAGCGACCCCGTCAAGGAAAACGCCGTCAATGCCGTCCAGCGGCTCAAGGACCTGGGCATCACGCCCGTCCTGCTCACCGGCGACAACCGGCGCGCCGCCGTCGCCGTCGCCCACAGCGTGGGCATCGACGAGGTGCTGGCGGAAGTCCTGCCCGAGGACAAGGCGGCGGAAGTGCAGAGCGCCATGGGCGACGACCGCGTCGTCGCCATGGTGGGGGACGGGGTCAACGACGCCCCGGCGCTGGCCGTGGCCGACGTGGGCATGGCCATGGGGACGGGCACGGACGTCGCCATGCACACGGCCGGCGTCACCCTCATGCGCGGCAATCCGGAACTGGTGGCCGACGCCGTGGCCATCTCGCGGGCCACCCACCGCAAGATCCGCCAGAACCTCTTCTGGGCCTTCTTCTACAACGTGATCGCGATCCCGGTTGCCGCCG
>CAJXLG010000345.1 GCA_913055885.1 uncultured Rhodospirillales bacterium | reverse complement strand
CGACAGCCCCAGCGTCCCCGGCCGGCCGCGCCCCCGGCCGCCACCGAAGGGCCGCAGGCTTGCTGTTGGCACCCGGTCAACAACCGTCATGGCCCGTCTCCCCCGATCGTCTCACCACGGGCGGGATGATACCAGGACGGGCGGGCGGCAAGAAGGGCTGTTACGGATGAGGACTTTCCCCATGTTTCTCGGCCTCCCGCCAAGCCAAGTCATCCTTCGAGGCTCCGCCTGCGGCGTAGCACCTCAGGATGACATTTTGACGGAGATATTAAACCAAAAAGCGTCGTCCTGAGGTGCCACGCCCTCCGGGCGTGGCCTCGAAGGACGACATTCAAGCGCGTTGGCTGCCCGAGCCAAACATGGGGAAAGCCCTCGTGTTACGGATTCCGCGTGATCCGTTCAGGCAGCTTGATTGCGTCATGTGTGGACAGCAATCTGGTCAGGCCGAATGGAGCAAGCGGACTGTAACGGCCCGCGCCGCTTCCCATCGACAAAGGCCCCAAAGGGCCACAAGGGACGCAAGCGGTAAAGAGGTAAAGACACAAGGCCTAAAGGGTCCTGGCGACCCGGAACCCGATGATGTTGCCCCGGCTGACGGCGGTGACCCAGTCGCGGTCCGCGGAACGCAGGTCCCGCGGGCCGTTGAGCCAGGAACCCCCGCGGAGAAGACGGCGGGAACAGTTGCCGCCATCGCCCTGCAGCCAGGCACCGCCGTCCGTGGGCGTGCCCTTGTAGTTTTCGTGCCAGCAGTCCGCCACCCATTCCATCACGTTGCCGTGAACCTGATACAGCCCAAAGGGGTTGGGCCGGTATTTGCCCACCGGAACCGTCTTGCCGATGTTTTTGCCGTAATTGGCGTGGTCCGGCGTGATCTCATCCCCCCACCAGTAGCGTGTCTCCGTCCCCGCGCGCGCCACGTACTCCCACTCCGCCTCCGTGAGCAGACGGTAGGTCGCGCCGGTCCTGGCGCTCAGCCATGCCACATAATTTCGGGCGTCTTCCCAGCTTACGTTAATGACCGGCCAGAGGCCGCGGGCCCAGCCTTCGTCATCCGGCACGTGCGGGTAGCCAGTCTCGTGGACAGACTGGTCGAATTCCGCGAACGTGACCGCGTATTTGCCCACCGCCAGCCAATAGCCGATAGCAACCCGGTGGCGCGGCTTTTCGTCATCGTCTGCCTCGGGATCGTCATCCGGCGAGCCCATCATGAACTTCCCGGGCGGGATGACCACCATCTCCGGCGCGAACGGCGCATCCTGAAGGGTCTCAAACGCCTGGTGGCCCGTGGGCGCCACGCCGTCAGCGCCGGCCGGTTCGGGCCGGCCCCGTCCCACCGTGTCACGGCTGTTACCCCCCGTTGATCCGGGCTGCCGGGACTCCTCCGCCGGCCGTTCCGCCGTTTTCCGCGACCACTGTCCTCGCCCGGCTTCCGCCGCCAGCGCCGCCATGAGCGCCGCACCGTTTTCATAGCGGGCCTCCGGGTCCCGCGACAGGCACCGTTCGATCACCCGTACGAGATCCGGGAAGGTTTTGCGTGTCACCGCCTGCCAGTCCGGCCCCTCCTCCATCAGGCGCTGGTTGCGCCGGGCAACGGAAAATTCCAGCTGGTCATAAGGCGGGCCGCCCTCCAGCACCTCGAAAGCGATGAGCCCGAAGCCCCACATCATCGACCGCTGGTCCGGAAGTTTCTCACCCGTCATGTCCTCCGGCGCCGTGTAAAGGGGCGTCTTCTGTGCGTTGCTCTGGCCCGAGGTGCTGGACAGAGCCTTCAGACCGCCCACGTCGCCGGCAATGACGTCGGGCCCCTCGCCATCGTCCGAGCGCACCAGCACATTGTCGGGCTTCAGATCCTCAAAAATGAACCCCTTGTCGTCGCCCAGCACCTTGAGCACCCGGGCCATACGATGCACTACGGCACGCAGCCGGTCCGGGTCGGCTCCTGCCTCGTGTTCCGTCTGAATGAAATCGAAAAGGTTTTGCGGGCAGTACTCCATGAGCACCAACCCCACGGCAGCGGCGCGCCGGCCCTCCGCCGTCACGTCCACCTGCGCCATGCCATGCACCGTGACCAGTTGAGGGCAGGTAAGTTTGTCCAGACGCTGCGTCAGGTTGCGCCAATCACGGGTCAGCTTGTCCGCCGCGCCCTCCGCCCCGGACCGGGCGTAACCGCGGGCCTCCAGCGGGATCGCCTTGACGGCCCGCGACCCGGGCATGAGGCCCCGGCCGTCCACCACGCGCCAGACATCGCCATAACTACCGGACCCCAGGCACGCCACGGCCTCGTAGCCGGGCAGGCCCGTATCCAGATAGCGCTGGATCTGCTCCCGCGACCATCGCTCCATCGTCCAGGAACCTCCTTCTTCGGCGGGACTAAAGATTGCGGGCGACCCGGAATCCCACGGTGCATTCGCGGGCCTGGAAATGCCCCCGGGCGCGGCTCGAGGAAGCCATGGCCGACCCCGGCGCGAGCCACGATCCGCCCCGGCACACGCGCTCGGAACAGATGCCCTCGTCCGTGTCCAGCCAGGCGCGGCCGTCCGTCGGCGCCCCCGCGTAATTGTGGTGCCAGCAGTCTTCTACCCATTCCCAGACGTTGCCATGCACCT
>CAJXLG010000344.1 GCA_913055885.1 uncultured Rhodospirillales bacterium | reverse complement strand
TGGCCGAGTACCGCGCGCTTGTCGGTGGTGTCACGCTCTGGAACGTCGCGGTCGAGCGGCAGATCCGCGTGAAGGGCCCGGATGCCGAGGCTTTCGTGAATACGGTGATTACCCGCGACGCCACCCGAATCGAGCCGATGCGCGGAAAGTACTGCATCCTTTGCAACGACAAGGGCGGCATCCTCAACGATCCGGTGCTTTTGCGACTGGCGCGCGACGAATTCTGGTTCTCGGTCTCGGACAGCGATCTGATGCTCTGGCTTCAAGGGGTCAACACGCCGCGTCGGTGGAATGTCGAGATCGAAGAGATCGACGTGGACGAGGACGGCCTGAACCGGGCGTACGTCTTTGCCATGCGCGCCCACGGCCAGCAGACGCGTGCGTCGGGGGATCCGTATTTTTCCCACCCGCTGGAAGTTGCCGGCATCCTCACCCAGTACAAGCTGGACAGCGGGACCATCATCACGGCCCTGCTGCACGACACCATCGAGGATACCGAGTCCGGACGCGAGGACATCGAGCGCCACTTCGGGCCGGAGATCGGCCGCCTCGTGGACGGTGTCACCAAGCTCACCCGCATCGAGCTCCAGTCCGAGGACACCCGGCAGGCGGAGAACTTCCGCAAGCTGCTCCTGGCCATGTCCCAGGACATCCGGGTGCTGCTCGTCAAGCTCGCCGACCGGCTGCACAACATGCGGACGCTCCAGTACGTTCCCAAGCCGGACAAGCGGCGCCGCATCGCCGCCGAGACGCTGGAGATCTACGCGCCCCTCGCCGAACGCATCGGCATGCAGGAAATCAAGGCGGAGCTCGAGGATCTGGCTTTCGCGGAGCTTCATCCCGACGCCCGGGAATCCGTCCTGACGCGCCTGCGCTTCCTGCGGGAGCAGGGCGGCGACCTGGTCAGCCGCATCCTGGAGCAGCTCAAGACGACGCTTTCGCGGAACGGCCTGCCCGATGCCCAGGTGTCGGGGCGGGAGAAATCGGCCTATTCCATCTGGCGCAAGATGGAACGCAAGAACATCGGCTTCGAGCAGCTTTCCGACATCATGGCGTTCCGCGTGGTGGTGAACTCTATCACGGAGTGCTATCAAGCCCTCGGCGTCATCCATAACACGTATCGGATGGTGCCCGGCCGCTTCAAGGACTACATCAGCACGCCCAAGACAAACGGCTATCGCTCCCTGCACACGGGCGTTCTCGGCCCGGGAGGCCATCGCATCGAGATCCAGATCCGCACCGCCGACATGCACGAAGTGGCGGAAAAAGGCGTGGCCGCCCACTGGAGTTACAAGCAGGGCGAGAATACCGTGGACGGGCGGCAGTACGCCTGGATCCGGGATCTCCTGGACATCCTGGAGCAGGCCTCGGACCCCGACGAGTTCCTGGAACACACCAAGATGGCCATGTTCCAGGACCAGGCGTTCTGCTTCACGCCCAAGGGCGATCTCATCGGCCTGCCCAGCGGCGCCACGGCCGTGGACTTCGCCTACGCCGTGCACACGGAAATCGGCGATCACTGCTCGGGGGCCAAGGTGAACGGCCGCATGGTGCCCCTGCGCACGGTGCTCAACAACGGCGACCAGGTTGAAATCCTCACCAGCCAGGACGCGCAGCCCAACCCCACGTGGGAACGTTTCGTCGTCACGGCCAAGGCGCGCTCCTGCATCCGCCGTTTCGTGCGCAACCAGCAGCGCAAACAGTACCTGGACCTGGGCCGGGTGATCCTGCAGCGCGCCTTCCGGCAGGCCGGCCACCCCTTCTCGGAAAAGGCCGTCGCCGGCGTCGCCGGCCGCTTCAACCTGAACGGCGGCGAGGACCTCATGGTCTCCGTGGGGCAGGGGGTGCACACGGGCAACGAGGTGGTGGCCGCCGTCCATCCCGAGGCCGAGGGTCGGGTGGAGGAGGCCGACAAGGTGGTTCCCCTCGCCAAGGCGCGGCGCAAGCAGGCGCGCGAGCAGGCCACCGGGGAAGCTGTACCCATCAAGGGGCTCATGCCGGGCATGGCCATGCACTTCGCCGGCTGCTGCCATCCGCTGCCCGGGGACCGCATCGTGGGCATCGTCACCACCGGCAAGGGAGTGACCATTCACACCATCGATTGCGAGAACCTGGACGCCTTCATGGACCAGCCGGAACGCTGGCTGGATCTGGCCTGGGACGAGGAGGCCGCCGAGAGACAGCGCCTGGTGGGGCGCGTGCAGGCCGTGATCACCAACGAGCCCGGCAGCCTGAACAACCTGACCATGGTGGTGGCCCGGCACGACGGCAACATCACCAACCTCAAGATCACCGACCGGTCCACGGATTTCTTCGAGCTCATCATGGACATCGAGGTGCGCGACGTGAAACACCTGACCACCATCATTGCCGCGTTGCGCGCCGTGCCCACCATCAATTCCGTGGAACGGGCGTACCACTGACCAGGACTTGTCCGTCCGGCCTGCAAGGAGGAGAAGGGTGTTCCGCCGTCGCAACAAGCCAGGCCTGATGGCGCGCATGCGGGATATGGTGTGGCCGCGCATCGGCTGGCGCCGGTCATCCCGCTATATTGTCCACCGCGTGGGCCGCATGCCGGGAACCCCTTATACCATCGCGGCCGGGCTGGCCTCGGG
>CAJXLG010000343.1 GCA_913055885.1 uncultured Rhodospirillales bacterium | reverse complement strand
GCATCGAGGACACGGACCGCGAGCGGTCCACGCCCGAGGCCATCCAGGCCATCCTGGATGGCCTGCGCTGGCTGGAACTGGACTGGGACGGCGACACCGTCTACCAGTCGGCCCGCGCCGAGCGCCACGCCGAGGTGGCGCGCCAGCTCCTGGAACGCGGCCAGGCCTACTGGTGCTACTGCACGCCGGAGGAGCTGGAGGAAATGCGCGAGCAGGCCCGGCGCGAGGGCCGGCCGCCGCGCTACGACGGCCGCTGGCGCGACCGCGACCCGTCGGAGGCGCCCGCGGGCATCACCCCCGCCCTGCGGCTCAGGGCGCCGCAGACGGGCGAGACGGAGATCGCCGACCGGGTGCAGGGCACGGTCTCCGTGCCCAACGAGCAGCTCGACGACATGGTCCTGCTGCGAAGCGACGGCACGGCCACCTACATGCTGTCGGTGGTGGTGGACGACATGGACATGGGCGTCACCCACGTCATCCGCGGCGACGATCACTTCACCAACGCCTTCCGGCAGACGCAGATCTACCAGGCGCTCGGCTGGACGCCGCCGGAATTCGCCCACATTCCCCTCATCCACGGCCAGGACGGGGCGAAGCTGTCGAAGCGCCACGGCGCCCTTGCCGTCTCCGCCTATCAGGAGATGGGCTACCTCCCCGAGGCCATGCGCAACTACCTGGTGCGGCTGGGCTGGAGCCACGGCGATGCCGAGATCTTTTCCACCGACCAGGCCGTCGAATGGTTCAACCTGGAGGCCATCGGGCGCTCGCCGGCGCGGTTCGACATGGACAAGCTCACGGCGCTCAACGGCCACTGGCTGCGGCAGGCAGCGGACGACCGCCTGACCGATCTGGTAATGCCGCGCCTGGCGGCGCACGTCGGCCGCGAGCCGACGGCCACCGACCGCGACCGCATCCGGACGCTCATGCCGGGCCTGAAGGAGCGCGCCAAGACGCTGGCGGAGCTGGCGGAGAGCGCCCTGTTCCTGCTGCTGGAACGGCCGCTCACCTTCACGGACAAGGCCCTCAAGCAGCTTACGGACGATGCGCGCGCCCGCCTGGGCCGGCTGCGGGAGCGCCTGTCCGGCGTGGCGCCGTGGACGGCCGAGGCCCTGGAATCCGAGGTGCGCGCCTTCGCCGAGGCGGAGGAGACGAAGCTGGGCAAGGTGGCCCAGCCATTGCGCGCGGCCCTCACCGGTTCCACTGTATCCCCCGGGATCTTCGACGTAATGGTGGCCCTGGGCCGCGACGAGGTCCTGGGCCGGCTGGCCGACGTGGTGGAAGGCCGGCCCCCCGCCGCAGGAGCCGAATGACCAGCCGCCCCGCGCGGGCCTTTGGAGGGAGCAGGCGCCATGAGCAGTGACGACAGCAAGCGCACCGTGACGCTCACCGACAACAGCAGCGGCCAGTCCTGGGAACTGCCGGTGCTGGACGGCACCATGGGGCCGAGCGTCATCGACATCCGCCGGCTGTACGCCGATACGGGCTTCTTCACGTACGACCCGGGCTACACCTCGACGGGAAGCTGCGCCTCCGACATCACCTTCATCGACGGGGAAAAAGGCGAACTGCTGTATCGCGGCTACCCCATCCAGGATCTCGCCAACAACTGCGACTTCCTGGAGGTGGCCAAGCTGCTGCTCGACGGCGAGCTGCCCAACCGGCAGGAGCGGTCCGACTTCAAGGACGCCATCTCCTACCACACCATGCTCAACGAGCAGCTCAACTATTTCTACCAGGGCTTCCGCCGGGACGCCCACCCCATGGCCATCATGGTGGGCGTCGTGGGGGCGCTGTCGTCCTTCTACCACGACAGCACGGACATCAGTGACCCCACGCAGCGCATGATCGCCTCCCACCGGCTCATCGCCAAGATGCCCACCATCGCGTCGTGGGCCTACAAGTATTCCCTGGGCCAGCCCTTCATCTATCCGCGCAACGAGCTGGAGTACGCCGACAACCTGCTCCGCATGATGTTCGCCACGCCGTGCGAGGACTGGGTCTCCAACCCGGTGCTGTCGCGGGCGCTGGACAAGATTCTCATCCTGCACGCCGACCACGAGCAGAACGCCTCCACCTCCACGGTGCGGCTGGCCAGCTCCTCGGGGGCCAACCCCTTCGCCTGCATCGCCGCCGGCATCGCCTCCCTGTGGGGCCCTGCCCACGGCGGCGCCAACGAGGCCGTGGTGCGCATGCTCCAGGAAATCGGCAGCCGCGACCGCATCCCCGAGTTCCTGGAGCGCGCCAAGGACAAGAACGACCCCTTCCGCCTCATGGGCTTCGGCCACCGGGTCTATCGCAACTACGACCCGCGGGCGAAGGTGCTGCAGCAGTCGGCCTACGAGGTGCTGGACGAGCTGGGCGTGCGCGACGAGCCGCTTCTGGACCTCGCCATGGAGATGGAGCGCATCGCGCTGGAGGACGACTACTTCGTGGAACGCAAGCTCTATCCCAACGTGGACTTCTACTCGGGCATCATCTTCAAGGCCATGGGCATTCCCATGAGCATGTATACGGTGATCTTCTCTATCGCCCGCACCGTGGGCTGGATCGCCCAGTGGAAGGAGATGATCGAGAGCCCCAACCTGCGCATCGGCCGGCCGCGCCAGCTCTACACGGGCGT
>CAJXLG010000342.1 GCA_913055885.1 uncultured Rhodospirillales bacterium | reverse complement strand
TAGACGGCGACGATTTCGGGCTCGCGCCCGAGCATGGCAAGGCGTTCGGCGAAATCGGGCCACGGCTCTTGCGGCGCCGGAGACGTGCCGCCAGTCCCCTCCACCATCACGGGGGCGCCACCCAGAGGAACCAGCCGGAGGGCACGGACGACCGGGCCATCCGTGCCGGAACCAATCACCTTCCACACGGGACGGGCACACCCCGAGCCCAGGCGCTCCACCACCTTGTAACCCGGAAAGCCCGTATCGAGCCATCCCTGCACCTGTTCGCCGGACCACTCGGGCATGCACCACCCCTTTCAACACGCTTTAAACCCCGGCGCGAACGAAGCCCGCGCGGGGTTACCGGCCTGGCGCGCCCCCGTCAGCGGAAGGGTTCCCCCGTGTTCGACCCGTCCCCGCTGTCCGATCCCTTGCGCAGGATGCCGGGGTTGTCGCCGTCCTTGGCGCGCTGCTGGCCGGAGTCGCCAAAGGGCCTCTCCTCGGCCGCCGGGGCCTTGCCCGTTTCGCCGTTCAGGTAGGCCAACAGGGGCTCCTGGGCGAACCCCTTGAACAACGTCATGCCCACCGCGGAAAGGACGCCGGCGATGATCGTCCGCACGACCCATTTGCCCACCTGCCCCGTGGTTTGCGCTTCCGAAGACCCGGGCGCATCCGCATTGGCGCCCTTGCCCATGTCACCATTCGGCTCCATCGATGCTGCCCTCCTCGCTCGCGTGGGCGTCCGGCCGGGTGTCGGCCCGCAACCAGGACCCTATCCCCCCGCGCCCCCGTCAGGCAAGGTTGCACAACCGCGCTGCGAGCGGGCGGGTGGCGACAGGGTCGCGTGGCGTGCTATGGAACGGATGCAGGCTTTTTTAACGGGTACGGGGGCGGACCATGGTTCAGCGGCTCGCAACGCACCTCCTCCCGGCCGCCGTCGTCGCGGCCCTGGTCGCGATGCCGGCGCGGACGGCCCCGGCGGCGCAAGACCCGGCCGGGCCTTTCGCCACCCTGGCGCAAGCGCTGGTGGCGCAGATCCGGGAAGCGCGGGATATGGATGGCGGCTTCTTTGGCGGCGACACGGACGCGGGGCCGCGCCTCGCCGTCTGGCCCTACGAGGCGCGCGACCTTCCCGTGAACGCGGCGACGGCGCGCGGCTGGAACGAGCGCCTCCTGGCCGCCCTGCGCGACGCCGACGGCAGCGCCCCGTTCACCTTCGTGGAGCGCCGCGACCTGGCCAAAGTGGCCCGGGATGCCGCCGTCACCGGCGGCTTGCAGGGGGTGGAAAACCCCACCGCCTTCGCCGCCGACAACGCCGCCGCCGACGTCCTCATCATCGGCAGGCCCCGCATCCGCGACGGCACCGTTCATCTCGCCTACAAGGCCGTCGAGGTGGACGGCGCGCAGATCGCCATGACTCCGCCCGCGGCCGTGGGCCCGGTGCCGGCCCAGAGTGGCGGCGGCGCCGTCACCCTGCGCGCCGCCGTGCAACGCGCGGCACGTCATTTCACGGAACGCCTGCCCGCCATGCGGACCATGCAGGCCAACGCCCTCACGGTGGGGGCCACGGGCCGCACCAGCCCCCTCGCCCGTTACATCACGGAGCGCCTGGCGACGGCCATCCAGGAGGCTTCCACCAGCGAGCTGCACGGCACGCGCGTCAGCACCACCACAACGCGCGGCCTCAGCCGCATGCGCAGCATCCGGCCCAACCCGCGCGAGGCGGGCGCGTCCGACAGCGGCAAGGCGCCGGTCCATCAGTTGGAGGGCAAGGTGTGGCCCCTGGGCAAGGCTTTGGGCCTCCAGGTGCATGTCACGGCCCCCGACGGCCCCACGGTGCGCTGGGGCGGGCGGGTCGTGCGCGCCGGGCTGCCCGAACGCCTGCGCCTGCGGCCCGAGGCCCCGGACGTTACGGATACCAGCCACGGTCCCCTGGGTCTGGAGATCACCACCAGCCGGGGCAAGAACCCCACCTATGCGGTGGGCGAGCGGATGGTGCTGGGCATCCGCACGCGGGAGGCCGCCCATGTCTATTGCTTCGCCCGCGACGTCGAGGGGACGGTGGTCAAGCTCCTGCCCAACCCCTACAGCCCCAACCTCGCCACCACGGAGGGGCAGTACCACGAGATCGGCGGCCCGAAGAGCGATTTCACCCTCGACGTCACCCGCCCCGCCGGGCGCGAACGCCTCACCTGCTACGCCACCGATCGGGACGTGACGCCCGACCTGCCGGAGGCCATCCGCTCCGACGATGTCGCCGAGGTGCCCCCGGACGTGGCCGACCGCCTGGGCGACATTTTCCGGGGGCTGGACAACACCCGCCTGTCGCGTGCCGCCCTCACCATCCGGGTGGTGGAAAAGCGGCGCGCCCTGGGCGGCGGGGAGTGACGCCTACTCCCCCACCAGATGCCCGGTTCCGTTGGGGGCCAGGCGCTCCATGAGCCTTTCCGCCAGCCGGCCGGCGTAGGCGTCGCCGCCCGCCTTCTTGGCGATTTCCCGGCGCAGGCAGGTGCGGCGCTCGGCGCAGCGGTTGATGAGGCGCACAGCGTTGTCGCCCCCGGCCGTCAGCCGCTCCACGGTGGCGCCGTCGTCGCCCAGGCCGACGAGGTCCGCCTCCGCCGTCATGTGCAACGGCGTGATGTCGGGATAGG
>CAJXLG010000341.1 GCA_913055885.1 uncultured Rhodospirillales bacterium | reverse complement strand
CGCCGGCCGCGGCGGCACCACGGGCACGCCCATCTTCTCCGCGACGCCGTAGCCGAAGCCCGTGGCCCCCAGCTTGGGCGCGGAGGGGCCGCCCGTCGCCACCACCACGGAGGCCGCGTGCCAGGTACCGTGCGGGGTGGTGACGGTCCAGCCGTCGTCCGCCGCCGTCACGGCGTTGACGGGCGTGTTCAGGTGAAGGGCCGTGCCGGCCGCGCGCGCCTCGGCCACCAGGGCGTCCACCACGGCCTCCGCCGGCCCGTCGGTGAAGAGCTGGCCCTCCCCCTTCTCGGTCCAGCCGATGCCGTGGGCCGACAACAGGCTGACGATGTCCCACGGGGTGTAGCGTTTGAGGGCGGAGATGCAGAAGCGGGGGTTGTCGGACAGGAAATGCGCCGGCCCGGCGTCCAGGTGGGTGAAGTTGCAACGCCCGCCGCCCGAGATGCGGATCTTCCGGCCGGGCGCGGGCGCGTGGTCGAGGACGGCCACCCGGCGGCCGCGCCGGCCCGCCGTGGCCGCCGCCATCAGCCCGGCCGCTCCGGCGCCCAGGACGACGACATCGACCCGTGCCGTTCCGGCTTCCCCCATTACGTCAGGGCAGAAGCTTCATGAGGCCCACCACGAGGGTGACCGTAACGGCCGTCTGACCGGCAAACAGCCACAAGAACCAGCGAAAGAGTTCGTGACGAACGGCATCGATGCGCCCATTCAGCCGCTGCTCCATCTCCGCCCGCTCGCGGCGCCCCTCCTCGCGCAGGGTCTCGATCTGCCCGTTGAAATGCTCGTTCTGGGCATCGATCCGGGCCGTCAGGTCCTTGCGAAGGTCGCCGATCTGTCCTTCGAGGTCCTTGCGAAGGTCACCGATCTGCCCTTCGAGGTCCTTGCGAAGGTCGGCGATCTGCCCTTCGAGGTCCTTGCGAAGGTCACCGATCTGCCCTTCGAGGTCCTTGCGAAGGTCACCGATCTGCCCTTCGAGGTCCTTGCGAAGGTCGGCGATCTGCTCTTCGAGGTCCGTGCGCAACGCCGCCATCTGGGCGTCGAAGTGGCTACCCTGCGCATCGATTCGTGCGTCGAAGTGGCTGCCCTGCGCATCGATTCGCGCTTCCAGATGTGCCTGGAGCTGATGCAGATCGTCCTTGGTGGCCAGGCGATTGTCCAGGATGTCCGCATACTCCGACGCCAACACCTCGGCCTGCCCTTCGGGCATGCCGGCGGCGCTCAGCCGTTTCACGAAAGCGTGGGTGTCGAACATCATGGTCATGGCGGAAGTTTAGCCCCGGCCCGCGCCCGCGTCCACCGTGGTGGGCAGGCGCAGGCGCACGGTGGTGCCCTCGCCCGGCGTGCTGTGCAGGCCGACGGAGCCGCCCAGGATGCGGGTCACCAGATTGAACACGATGTGCAGGCCCAGGCCGCTGTGCCCCTCGCCGCGGCGGTTGGTGTAGAAGGGCTCGAAGGCCCGCTCGCGGTCGCCGGCGTCCATGCCGCACCCCGTGTCGCTGAAGACGATTTCCGCCGTGCCGTCATCCACCCGCCGGCCGGCGATGGCCAGCGTGCCCGCCTCCCCCTCGGCGTAGGCATGGGCGGTGGCGTTATCCACCAGGTGCGACAGGATGCGGAAGAGGGCGGCCGGGTAGCTGTCGCAGGGGATGGTCTCGTCGCACGCCACGCGGATGGCGTGGCCGGCGCGTTCCAGGCGTGGGCGCAGGCTGTCGCCGGCCTCGTGCAGATAGGCACACAGGTCGAAGCCGCGCCGCTCGTCCTGGGTCTGGTCCACGGCCACTTCCCGGAAGCTGCCGATGAGCGACGCCGTGCGGTTGGTGTTGGACTGCACCAGCTCGGCGGCGTCGCGCACGGACTCCAGATACGCCCTGAGGTCCGACCGGCGCAGGCTGCCATCGGCGAGCTGGCGTTCCAGGGCGCCGGTCTGGTCGAGGATGTGGCTGGCGGCGGTCAGGGTGGTGCCCACGGGGGTGTTGATCTCGTGCGCCACGCCGGCCACCAGGTGCGCCAGCGCGGCCATCTTCTCCGCCTGCAGAAGCTCCGCCCGGTGGTGCTTGAGTTCAAGCTGGTTGCGCACGCGGGCGCGGATGACGGCGGGGCGGAAGGGCTTGGAGACGTAGTCCACGGCCCCCAGGTCCAGCCCCTTCTGCTCGTCGGCCTCGTCCGTCAGACCGGTGACGAACATGACGGGGATGTGGCTGGTGTCCACGTCGGCCTTGAGGCGGCGCAGCACCTCGTAGCCGTCCATGTCGGGCATGAGCACGTCGAGGAGGATGAGGTCGGGCGGCGGATCGCCCGCCGCCTGCCGCAGGGCCTGTTCCCCGTCGCGCGCCAGGAGGACGGTGTGGTCCTCCTTCAGGAGGTCGCCCAGGACCCGGCGGTTGGTTTTCTCGTCATCCACCACAAGGACCCGGTCCGGTCCGGTGTTCCGCATGCTGACCGTCCCACCCTCTGGTCGCGCGCCCCCAAAGCTATGATGGCCGCCTATCCTGGCACACAACGGCCGGCTGTTCCAGGGTTCGGCGGCAGGACATTCCCCATGTTTTCTCGAACGCCCGTCGGGTGGCGCCATCTTTCGAGGCTCCGCCTTCGGCGGAGCCCCTAAAGCTGACGGTTATGATGGGATGTTCGCCGTATGGTCGTC
>CAJXLG010000340.1 GCA_913055885.1 uncultured Rhodospirillales bacterium | reverse complement strand
GAACAGCACACGCTTCTGGCGCGCGTTCACCGACTCCACAGCGTCCAGAATCATGGGCGCGTAGTCGTGCTCGCGCGCGGTGCGCGCCAGGGCTTTGACGTCCTTGGGAAAGCACGAACCGCCGTAGCCACAGCCCGGGTAGATGAAGTGGTAGCCGATGCGCGGATCGGAACCGATACCGTGGCGCACCGCCTCAATATCCGCGCCGACCCGCTCCGCCAAGCCGGCGAGCTCGTTCATGAAGCTGATCTTGGTGGCCAGCATGGCGTTGGCGGCGTACTTGGTCAGCTCCGCGGAGCGCACGTCCATGGCCATGACCTTTTCCTGCTTGCGGCCGAAGGGTGCGTACAGGTCCCGCATGAGATCCATGGCCTTGGGGTCGTCACTGCCGACAATCACCCGGTCCGGCTTCATGAAGTCGCTGACCGCCGCGCCTTCCTTGAGGAACTCAGGGTTGGAGACCACCGCGTAGGGCACAGTGACGCCGCGCTCGGCCAGGACCTCATCGAGTACGCCGCGCACCCGGTCGGCCGTGCCCACGGGCACCGTCGACTTGGTGACCACGACACGGTAGTCGCTCATGTGCTCGCCGATGGAGCGGGTCACGGCCAGGACGTAGCGCATGTCGGCGGAGCCGTCCTCGTCCGAGGGCGTGCCGACTGCAATAAACTGGAAGAGACCATGCTCCACGCCCTCGGCAGCGTCAGTGGTAAATCGCAGCCGACCCGCCGCCCGGCTGTTGGCAATCATTTCCTCGAGCCCGGGCTCGTAAATCGGCACTTCGCCGGCGTTGAGCCGCGCCACTCGATCGGCGTCGATGTCGACACACAGGACGTCGTTGCCGGTCTCCGCCAGGCAGGCACCAGTGACCAGGCCCACGTAGCCGCTGCCGTAGATACTGACTTTCATTGTTGTCGTCCTTCCGTATCAAACCCGATAGTAATCCCGATACCAGTCAACAAACCGCCGTACCCCGACCTCAACCGGCGTTTCCGGGCGGTAGCCCACCGCCTGCACCAGGTCTTCGGCGTCCGCCCAGGTGTCCGGGACATCCCCCTGTTGCATGGGTAACAGGCGCTTGTCCGCCTCCCGGCCCAGACACTCCTCGAGGACGCGGATATAGCGCATGAGCTCCACCGGCTGGTTATTGCCGATGTTGTAAAGCCGGTACGGGGCGGTACTGGTAGCCGGGTCAGGGGCGTCGCTGTCCCAGGCCGGATCGGGCGTGGCGACATGGTCGCAGGAACGCACCACGCCGGCGGCAATGTCGTCGATATAGGTGAAATCACGGCGATGCTCGCCGTAGTTGTACACATCGATGGGTTCACCGGCGAGGATGGCCCGTGTGAACAGGAAAAGCGCCATGTCCGGACGCCCCCAGGGCCCGTACACCGTGAAAAAGCGCAGCCCCGTCACCGGCAGGCGGTACAAGTGCGCATAAGTATGCGCCATGAGCTCATTGGCCTTCTTGGTGGCCGCATACATGGACAGGGGATGGTCCACGGTCTGGTGGACCGAGAACGGCATGGTGGTATTGGCGCCGTAGACCGAGCTGGTGGAGGCGTAGACCAGGTGGGCCACCTGGTTGTACCGGCAGCCCTCCAGGATGTTCATGAATCCCACCACGTTGCTGTCCACGTAGGCGTGGGGATTCTTCAGGGAGTACCGCACCCCCGCCTGGGCCGCCAGGTGGATCACGCGGTCGAAGCCCTCGTGCCGGAACAGCGCCATCATGCCCGCCTGGTCGGCCACATCCAGGCGCACAAACCGGAATCGGGGGTCGGGCTCGAGCCCGGCCAGCCGCGCCTCCTTGAGAGAGACGTCGTAGTAGTCGTTGAGGTTGTCCAGGCCAACGACGGTCTCGCCGCGATCAAGCAGCAGCCGGGCCACATGGGAACCGATAAACCCCGCCGCCCCGGTTACCAGGATCTTCATCCATTACCCCCTTGCCGGCGCGCAGTGCCGGCCAAGCCGGTATGGTACCGGGGCGGCGGGAATGCGGCTACCGCCAGGACGCGTCAGAACAAGCCCACCACCTCATCATTGTCGTCGATGTCCATATGCGCCGCTGCCGGGTCCGTACCCAGACCGGGCATGGTCCGGATCTCGCCGCAGAGGGCGTAAACAAAGCCGGCACCGGCGGACAGGCGGACCTCGTGCACGGGTAGCGTCCAGCCCGTGGGTGCCCCCTGGCGAGACGCGTCGGCGGACAGGGACAAGTGGGTCTTGGCGATACACACAGGCAGGTCGCCGTAGCCCTGTTCCTGGTAGGTGTCGATCTGGCGGCGCGCGTCATTGCTGAAGGCCACCCCGTCAGCACCGTAGATGGTGCGCGCGATGCGTTCGATCTTGTCCGCCAGCGGCAGCTCGTCGGGGTACAGGAAGCGGAAGCTGCTCGGCTCTGCCGCCGCCTCGGCAACTGCTTCGGCGAGTTCCGTGGCTCCGGCGCCGCCATCACGCACGTGCGTGCACAGGGCCACACGCGCCCCGGCGGCTTCGGCGATCTCGCGAATCACCTCGTGCTCGGAGAGGAAGTCCCCGGGGAAGGCATTGATCGCCACCACCGGCGCGATCCCGTGGGCGCGGATATTGTCGATCTGCTTTTCTAGGTTCGCCGCACCGGCCCGTACGTCCTGCGGGCCCTC
>CAJXLG010000339.1 GCA_913055885.1 uncultured Rhodospirillales bacterium | reverse complement strand
AGGTGCTTTTGCGCAGCAAAAGCCTCGAAGGAATGACGCCATTCGACGGGAGGCCGAAAAAAGCGGGGAATGTCCTGGGGGCATGTAGCCCGCGCGGGTGCGCCCCCGCTCGCGTATTGCGCCGCCGGCGCGGTGTCGGCATGGTGCGGCCCACTGTGCGTTGACGGAACCGGACCGGGGCCATGCGTATCCTGATCACCGGCGGCGCCGGCTTCGTGGGCAGCACCCTGGCCGTGCGGCTGGCGGGGAACGGGTACGTCGTGACGGTGCTGGACAACCTCTCGCGCGCCGGCAGCGACCTCAACGTGGCACGCCTGGAAGGGGCCGGGGCCGCGGTGGTGCGCGGGGACGTGCGCCACCCCGATGCCTTCGAGGCATGCGGCGCCTTCGACCTCCTGATCAACGCCGCCGCCGAGCCCTCGGTGCACGCCGGCGGCGCGGGCGACGGCGACGTGCTCCTGGGGAGCAACCTGACGGGCAGCATGAACGCTTTGGAAGCGGCGCGCATCCACGGCGCCGACGTCATCTTCCTGTCCAGCAGCCGCGTCTATCCCATCGCCGCCCTCAACGCCCTGCCCCTGGACATCGGGGCGAGCCGCTATGACGTGCCGGCCCAGGCGTCGGGCCAGGGCTGGTCGGGAGCGGGCATCAACGAGGGCTTTCCGCTCAACGGGCGGCGCTCCCTCTATGGCGCCAGCAAGCTCGCCGCCGAGACCCTGGTGCTGGAGTACGGGGCGGCCTACGGCCTGCGCACCGTGGTCAACCGCCTGGGCGTGGTGGCCGGCCCGTGGCAGATGGGCCGCGTGGACCAGGGCTTCGTCGCCCTGTGGGCGGCCCGGCACGTCTTCGGCGGCCAGCTCGCCTGTCGCGGCTTCGGCGGCGAGGGGCGGCAGGTGCGCGACATCCTGCACCCCGAGGACCTGGCCGATCTCGTCGAGCGCCAGCTGGCCCGCCTGGACAGCGTGGCCGGGCAGACCTTCAACGTCGGGGGCGGCCGGCAGGGGAGCGTCTCCCTGCGCGAGCTGACCACCCTGTGCCGGGCGCGCGGCGACGTCCAGCCGGGCATGGACCGCGTGCCCGAGACGGACAGCGTGGACATCCCCTGGTACATCACGGACAACCACCGGGTCATGGAGGCCACCGGCTGGGCGCCCAGGCGGCCGCCGGAGCAGGTGGTGGACGACACCTTCCGCTGGCTGCGCGACCACCGCCACGACCTGGCCGGGGTGTTGTAGGGACGGTGTTTCTTGAAACAACGCCGCACGGCGCCGGTTTCAGGGCACCGGCGGGCAGCCATCGACGCCGTGCCGAATCCGGGTTAGACTCCGGTCAAATGCAATCAGCAGGGTATGTCTTGCCATGAGTCAGCGACACGACAAGCTTTCGGACGCCGCCGTCGCGGAGGTGGCGCGGCAGTTTGAAGGCATGCTCAGCCTGGAAAGCGGCTGGGATGGTCATGATGGCCGGCCGATCGCACCGCAGACCTTCGATTACGCACTCAACCTCCTGGTGCGTCTGGAGCCGGCCGCCACACGGGTCCGGCCACAGATGGTGCCCCTGCCGCACGGGGGGATTCAGGTGGAATGGCACACCCGCGCCGGCGACCTGGAAATCGAGATGGAGGGCCCTGGCGCGGCCCGCTACTTTTTCGAGGATGCCCGAACCGGCGCGGTGGCCGAGGGCGACGCCGAAGCCGATCTTGCCCGCCTCCCCGACCTTCTCAAAGGGCTATAGGCTGCCGCCTTGGGTGTTCCCGCCAGCGACGAAGACGGTTACGCACTGCCTTATGACGATCCCGATATCGGAGACCCGGAAGGGCTTTTGCGCCGCATAAGCGCGTGGTTCCTGGTGGACGATCCCAAGCGGGCGGGGCCGCGGCTTTCGTCGGGGGCCTTCTCCCCGGCCTCCACCCCCTATTACGGCATGTCCGTGGACCGCGAAGCGCCCATGCTGGCCGACGGCCACGAGCCCGTGGCGATGGCGCGGGAAGCGCGATTCGGGCTGGCCCGGCTCACGGCCGGAGGGGTCCGGGCAACGGGATTCATGGTGGGGGGCACCCCACAGCCCGACAACCCTTACCATGCCGACGTGTGGTGGCAGGCGGGCCAAAAGAACTTCCCCAAAAAGAAACAGAAGGCCCTTTTGGCGCAGGCGGAAATCCTGCGGATGCCCCGCTGACCGGGCCTATTCCCCCGCCTGCTCGCGGAAGCGGAACGGGTGGCCGTGGTAGACGCCCAGGATCTTCACCTCGTGGGAGAAGAAGTCCAGCTCCTCCAGCGCCAGGCGCAGGCGCTGGGACTCGGGGACCGACCACTGGTGATACGCGGTGATCACGCGCCCTCCTTCTCCATGGTCAGGATGGTCTGCCACTCGTCCTCGGTCACCGGCATGATGGAGAGCCGGTTGCCCTTCTGGACCAGCTTCATCTCGGCCAGCTCCGGCCGCGCCTTGAGTTCATCCAGCGGGATGTAGCGGTCGAGATGGCGGAGGTAGCGCACGTCCACCATGTACCAGCGCGGATTCTCGGGGTCGCTCTTGGGATCGTAGTGCGGATCCGCGGGGTCGAACGCGGTGTGGTCGGGATAGCCTTCGCGCGCGATCTCGACGATGCCGACAATGCCGGGAACCTTCGTGTTGGAGTGGTAGAAGAAGCCG
>CAJXLG010000338.1 GCA_913055885.1 uncultured Rhodospirillales bacterium | reverse complement strand
AGGTAGGTCCGCACGTGCAGGTTGATCCCCTGGGCCATGCGGGCGTCGAGGTCGAGGTTGGCCGTTGCCAGATTGAAGCCACGGCCAATTTCGGGGAGCTCAGCACCGTCACTGCTGTGGTTGATGGCCTGCAGCTGCTGCGCCGGCGTCAGGCCCTCCTGGTGCTGCCGCCGCGCCATCCCGTGCGGGCACCCTGGTCGCCCGGCCCCGGTCGGCGCCAGCCGGCCGCCGGCCACAGCCGCGCCACGGGCACCGGCGAGGCGGACGCCTTCGCCTGTCTGCGCGACTTCCGGCCGGGGGATTCCGTGCGCCACATCCACTGGAAGAGCACGGCGCGCGCCGGCCGCCCCATCGTGCGCCAGCACGCCGAGGAACACGTCCAGCGGCACGCCCTGGTGCTGGACACCTTCGGCGCCGTCACGGGCAGCGCCGTCTTCGAGGAGGCGGTGGCCGTGGCGGCCTCCCTGGCGGCGGCACCGCGCGGCGGCGGCATGGTCCTCGACCTCATGCTTCTGGGCCCGGAGGCGCGCCGCCTCACGGCGGGCGCGGGCGCGGGCCCCGTCACGCCGCTGCTGGAGGCCCTGGCCTGCGTGGGCCCGTGCCGCGACCGGCCCGTGTCCGTGCTGGGCGACCTCGCCGTTCATCACGCGCCGGCCCTGGAAGGCGCGGTGTGCGTCCTGCTGGCCTGGGACGAGGCGCGGCAGGCCGTGGTGCGCCGGCTGCGGGCGCACGGTGTGCCCGTGCACGCCTACGTGGTGCGGCCGCCGGACGCGGCAACGACCCTCGACGACCGCGGACCGCTGGCCGATCGGCCGGACCGGCTGGTGGCCGTGCCCGCGGGGCGCGGCGCCGCGATCCTGGCGGGGACGCCGTGACGCGCGCGGCGTTCCTGGTGCATGCCGCCGCCCTTGCCGTGTGGGGCGGCTTCGCCGGCCTGCCGGTGGCGGGCGGCGTGTGCGCCGCCGTGGTGGCGGGCGCCGGGCTGCTGCGCCTGGCGCCGGGGCCGCGCGACTGGTCGCGCGTGCTCGACCTGTCCGTGGTGCTCCTGGTGGCGGGCGCCGTGTGGGTCTTCCAGACCACGGCGGAGCGCTGGCCGCTGGAGCTCCTGCGCCTGCTGCCGCCCTTCCTGGTGCCCGCCGTGGCCCTCCAGGCGGCGGCCCGGCAGGGGCGCTTCCTGGTGGTGCGCACGCGCCGTTTCGACGCGGAACAGCCGCACGGAACCCCGGGCTGGTGGGTGGACCTGGGGCCGCCGCTGGTCCTCGTCTGCCTGCTGGCGGCGACCGTGGGGCAGCCGCCGGACACCGCCCTGTTCGCCGCGGGGGCGGCGCTCCTGGCGGCCCTGGCGGCGACGCGGCGCGCCGGGGCGTGGCCCCTGCCCGCCCTGCTGGCGGCGGTGGTCCTCGCCGCCGGCCTGGGCTGGGGCCTGCAGGCAGGCATGACGGCGGCGCGGCCCTACGTGCGCGACTGGGTGCGCCAGAACCTGGGCGCCCTGTACGACAGCGACGTGGACCCCTACCGCACCGTCACGCGCCTGGGCAGCGTGGGCCGGCGCAAGCTGGGCCACGACGTGGTGGCGCGCGTCACCGGCCCGGCGGCGCGTCCCGGCCTTTTGTTGCGGCGCGGCGTCTACAACCGCTTCCTGGGCGACGCCTGGGTGGCGGCGGGGGCCGATTTCGACCGCGTGGAAGGCAACGGCGGCCGCTGGCGCGTGGCCGGCGGAAGCGCCGGCGCGCGCGTGCGCATCACGGCGCGGGCGCCCGACGGCGCGGGCGTCCTGGGCCTGCCGCGCGGCACGCGGGTGGTGCGCGGCCTGGACGCCGACGGTATGGCGCGCAACGGCCTGGGCAGCGTGCGGGTGAACGGCGTGGCCGCCCCCGTGCGCTACGGCGTGCGCTTCCGCCCCGGGCGGGTGGACGGCCGCCCGCCCGACGGCCACGACTACCGCCTGCCGCGGGGCCCCAAGGCCACCCTGGACCGCCTGGTGGCGAAGCTGGGGCTGCACGACCTGCCGCCGCGCCGGCGCATCGCCCGGGTGCGCCGTTTCCTGCGCCACAATTTCGACTACAGCCTGGCGGGCGCCGGCGGCCCGGCGCCGGACGCCGACGCCGTGCGCCGCTTCCTCACCGAGCGCCGGGCGGGCCACTGCGAGCACTTCGCCACGGCCGCCGCCCTGCTGCTGCGCGCCGCCGGCGTTCCCACGCGCTACGTGGTGGGCTGGTCCGTGCAGGAACAGGCCGACCTGGGCGACGGCTACGTGGTGCGCCAGCGCCACGGCCACGCCTGGGCGGTGGCCCGGGCGGACGGTCGCTGGATCACCGTGGACGCCACGCCGGCGTCGTGGCCCGGACGCGACGCGGCGGGCGAGCCGGTGTGGCAGCCCGCCCTGGACGCCCTGGCGTGGGCGCGCTGGCGCTGGACGGTGCTGCGCCAGGAGGGCCTGCCGGCGCCGTGGCGGTACGGCCTGCTGGTCCTGGCCGGCGTGCTGGTGGCGGTGCTGGCCGCCGGGCTGTGGGCGGTCAGCGCCGCGGTCACGCCGGCCTGCGCCGAAAAGCCCGCGGTGAAGTTCCGGGCCGTCGGCCCCTCGGCGTACGGATCGTGCATCGAAACCACCGCGAGGTTCGCCGAGATCCGGAACGTCTCGCGCAGCTCCTCGTT
>CAJXLG010000337.1 GCA_913055885.1 uncultured Rhodospirillales bacterium | reverse complement strand
TTTTGATAACATTGCCCGAGAGGCCCCCTACGCAAGCCTCTTGCCAGCCCGGGCTACGTGGTGGTCCGGGATTATGGCCGCGCCGCCCTGTTGTCACGGCCGCGCCGACCTGCTAGCTTCCGCGGCACCGCATCGACGGGCGACTTCGCCCGGCCCTCACCAGAACCCACGGATCGCACCATGAAGATCGACGGGAACGAAGTCCGTCCCGGGCACGTTATCGACCACAACAACCGCCTTTGGCGCGTCATGCGCACCAAGCACGTGCAGCCCGGCAAGGGCGGCGCCTACATGCAGGTCGAGCTGCGGGACATCCGGGACAACACCAAGCTCAACGACCGCCTGCGGGCCGACCAGTCGGTGGAACGCGTGCGCCTGGAGCAGCGCGCGTACCAGTTCCTCTACACCGACGGCGAGATGTACACCTTCATGGACCTGGAAACCTTCGACCAGGTCACCGTCGGCCCCGCCGTCTTCGCCGAAGGCCAGACGGACTTCCTGCAGGAAGGCATGCAGGTGACGCTGGAGTTCTACGAGGACGAGCCCCTGAACGTGCAGCTTCCCGAGACGGTGACGCTCGAGATCACCTTCGCCGAGCCGGTGGTGAAGGGCCAGACGGCCACCGCCTCCTACAAGCCCGCCACCCTCGACAACGGCGTGCGCACCATGGTGCCGCCGCACATCGAGACGGGCCAGCGCGTGGTCATCGCCACGGAGGACGGCTCCTACGTGGAACGGGCGAGGGACTAGGCGCACGACCCATGGCAGCCCGCTCCGCCCTCATCAACGTCATGGTCTCCGCCGCCACCAAGGCGGCCCGCGGCCTCCTGCGCGACTTCGGCGAGGTGGAAAACCTCCAGGTGGCCGCCAAGGGAACCAGCGACTTCGTCTCCAACGCCGACCACAAGGCGGAGAAGACCCTGCGCCAGGAGCTGCACAAGGCGCGCCCCAAATTCGGCTTCCTGCTGGAGGAACAGGGCACGGTGGAAGGCGAGGACGACCGCCACGTGTGGGTGGTGGACCCCCTCGACGGCACCACCAACTTCCTGCACGGCATCCCCCATTTCGCCATCTCGGCCGCCCTGCTGCGCGACGGCGAGCCCATCGCCGGGATCGTCCACGAGCCCGTGCGCGACGAGATGTTCATCGCCGAGAAGGGGGCCGGCGCGTGGCTCAACGACCGCCGGCTGCGCGTGTCCGGGCGGCGCCACCTGGAAAACGCCGTCGTCGCCACGGGCATCCCCCATCGGGGCCGCGGCGACCACGAGCACTTCCTCAAGGAGCTGCCCCTGGTCATGGCCAACACGGCGGGGGTGCGGCGCTTCGGCTCGGCGGCGCTGGACCTTGCCTGGGTGGCCGCCGGGCGCTACGAGGGCTTCTGGGAGCGCCACCTCAACGCCTGGGACGTGGCCGCCGGCATCCTGCTGGTGCGCGAGGCGGGCGGCCTGGTGACGGAGATGGACGGCGGCGCCAACATGCTGGAAAGCGGCAGCATCCTGGCCGCCAACGACCAGCTTCACGGCCCGCTGCGCAAGCTCTTCAAGCAGGCGGCCCGCGCCTGAGCGGGCCCGGTTGTGCCGGCCCGCCCGGCTGCGCTATGGTGCCGGCCAGCGCAATGGAAAAAGCCGGGGCATCATGGCATCTGGACGCGGACTGCTCATCGCCGCCGCCCTCGTCAGCACGGGCCTCGCCGCCCCCGGGGCGGCCGACGCCCAGCGTCAACAGCGGGACGGGCCCACGCGGGTCGGTGACGCGGAACCGGCGGTCACCGTCAACGAGAACGTCCTGCGCGGCCTGGGCCGACAGGCCACCGTCCCCGGCCTGCTGGGCGGACGCGAGCGCTCCCGGCGCGGCCGCCTCCTCATGCCCAACGCCGAGCGGGGGCCCGCGTCCGGCGGCGCGCAGTTCCACCTGAAGGACCCGCCGGGCGACATGCCGCGTGATGCCGGCCGGCAGCCCGCCAGGTCCCCGGCCCTGAGCCGCGATGCCCGGCCCACGCCCCGGACGAGCCCGGCGCAGCGGCTCGACCGCCCCGCCACGAAGCCCCAGGCCCCGGCGGACGAAACGGCCGGAACGGCGGGCGGCGGCGACCGGCCGCGCAGCAAGCCGCGCGATCTGGCCGGGGACGGGGGCGCGCCCGAAAAAACCGACACGACGCCGGCCTCGGCCGACACGACGGCCAAGAAGGCCGGCCCCGACAAGAAAGAGGACACCGCCGCCCGGAAAAACGGCGCGAAGAAGGCCGACGCGAAGGAGGCCGGCGACACGCGGCAGACGGCCCGCCGCCAGGCGCCGGCCGGGGGCGACACCCCGGACAAGAAGGCCGCGACGGAAAAGCCGCCGGCGGCCCGGGACACGGGGCAGACCGCCCCCGCCCGGCCGGCGGCGCCCGAAACCCCGGCGGCGCCCGAGCCGCCCGAGGCCACCGGCGAAGGCCCGCCGGCGGCGCCCGACGTGAAAACGGCCCGGCGCACGGATGGTGGCGACGGCGGCAGCGTCACGGCCACCGGCGGCGACGTCCCCGGGGCGCGCATCGTCTTCCCGGCGGGCTCCGCCGTGCTGCCGGACAAGGCCAAGGGTGAACTCACGAAGCTGGTTGACTGGCTCGACGCCAATCCGGACCGGCGCCTGAAGCTGCGCGCCTATGCCGACAGCGGCGACGGGGCCGGCAGCCAGGCGCGGCGGCTGTCCC
>CAJXLG010000336.1 GCA_913055885.1 uncultured Rhodospirillales bacterium | reverse complement strand
TCATCCGCGGTCGTGACCTTTTCGGCTGCGCCCAGACGGGCACCGGCAAGACGGCGGCCTTCACCCTGCCCATGATCGAGGCCCTGGCCCAGGGCCGCTCCAAGGCACGCATGCCGCGGTCGCTCGTCCTGGCGCCCACCCGCGAGCTCGCCAGCCAGGTGGCCGAAAGTTTCGAGACGTACGGCAAGTACAACAAGCTTTCCATGGCCCTGCTCATCGGCGGCGAGGGCATGGCCGAGCAGACGCGCAAGCTGGAGCGCGGCGTGGACGTGCTCATCGCCACGCCGGGCCGGCTCATGGATCACATCGACCGCGGCGCCGTCATCCTCAAGGACGTCAAGATCCTGGTGATCGACGAGGCGGACCGCATGCTCGACATGGGGTTCATCCCCGACATCGAGCGCATCGTCACCTTCCTGCCACGCATGCGGCAGACGGTGATGTTCTCCGCCACCATGCCCGACGCCATCCGCAAGCTGGCGGACCGCTTCCTGCTCAACCCCAAGGAGGTCTCGGTGACGCCCTCGGCGTCGGCGGCGGAGACGGTGGAGCAGTTCCTGGTCCCCGTCGCCCAGAAGGAGAAACGCGCGGCGCTCAGGCAGGTCATCGACGAGGAGAACGTCAACAACGCCCTCATCTTCTGCAACCGCAAGCGGGAAGTGGGCGTTCTCTACCGGTCGCTGCGCCGGCACGGCTATTCCGCCGGCCAGCTTCACGGCGACATGACCCAGCAGGCGCGCACGGAAACCCTCCAGGGCTTCAAGAACAACGAAGTGACGCTCCTGGTGTGCAGCGACGTGGCGGCGCGCGGCATCGACATCCAGGACCTGTCGCACGTCTTCAACTTCGATCTGCCCAGCAATCCCGAGGACTACATCCACCGCATCGGGCGCACGGGCCGCGCCGGCCGCAGCGGCCGCGCCTTCTCGCTGGCCGCGCCCGAGGATGCCAAGTATCTGGCGCAGATCGAAAAGCTCATCGACGGGAAAATCCCCCGTCACGAGATCCCCGAGCTGGGGGCGCCCGATCCGGAAGGCGCGGAGAGCGGCGACTCCGCCGGCAAGCGCCGCCGCAAGGGCGGCAAGGAACCGGCCAAGAGCCGCGGCCGCAAGAAGGCGAAGGGCAGGGACGACAGGCCCAGGGCGGAAAAGGCAGCGGATACGTTTTCGAATTCGGCCCCGGCCGCCGGGGAAGAATCGGAGACCGGCATCGGCGAATCCTTCACCGCCGAGTCCGCGGAGGCCGCGGAAAGCACCTCCGCCCCCAAGAAGACCGGCGCCAAGAGCCGCCGCAAGACCGGCGGCCGGAAGAGCGGGGCCAAGAAGGCGGACAAGGGCGAGAAGACCGACAAGACCGAAAAAGCCGACACCGACGCGGCGGAAACCGCCGCCGAGAGCGCCGGCGAGGCCGCGTCGGCATCCGACACCGGGGATGCCGGCGACAAGGGCCGGCGCCGCAAGAGCGCCCCGAAAAAGAGCGGCGCCCGGAAGGGGGAGAGCCGCAAGGCGGACTCCGCCAAGGGCGAGGCGCGCCAGGATTCCGGGCGCGACGGCGACCGCCGCGGCACCGAGCGCAAGGGCCGCGGCGGTCGTCGCGGCGGCGGCAACCACCACCCCGAAGTGGGCGAAATGGACCACGGCGACGACGTGGTGGGCATGGGCGACCATGTTCCGGCCTTCCTGCAGGAGCCCGTCACGCCACCCAGCAGCCGCAAATAGGCCTCCGTCATCATTCGTTCACATCCCCTGCCTTGCGCCCGTCGCCTTGAGCGTTTATTGTGCGCCGCACAATAGCACTCCGGGGCAGGGAGGGGCATCATGGACGGACCGTTCAGCCTGGCGGGCAAGCGCGGCCTGGTGGCCGGCATCGCCAATGACAAGAGCATCGCCTACGGCTGTGCCCGGTGGCTGCGGCACGCCGGGGCGGAGCTTGCCGTCACCTATCTCAACGAAAAGGCCAGGCCGTACGTCGAGCCGCTGGCGGAAGAGCTGGAAGCCGGCCTCTTCCTGCCCTGCGACGTGCGCAACGACGGCGACATGGAAGCCGTGTTCCGGGCCATCGAGGACCGTTGGGGCCGGCTGGACTTCATCCTGCACGCCATCGCCTTCGCCCCCAAGGAGGACCTGCACGCCCGCGTGGTGGATTCCAGCCAGGAAGGCTTCGGCCTGGCCATGGACATCTCGTGCCATTCCTTCGTGCGCATGGCGCGGCTGGCGGAGCCCCTGATGACGGACGGCGGCAGCCTCATGACCCTGACCTATTACGGCTCCGAGCGCGTGGTGGAGCATTACAACCTCATGGGGCCGGTGAAGGCGGCACTGGAGAGCACGGTGCGCTACATGGCGGCGGAGCTGGGGCCCCAGGGCATCCGCGTGCACGCCCTCTCGCCCGGGCCCCTGAAGACCCGCGCGGCGAGCGGCATCCAGCGTTTCGACGAACTCATGGACAAGGCGGCCGCCAAGGCGCCCGACCACCGCCTTTCCACCATCGACGAGGTGGGGACCACGGCGGCCTTCCTGGCCTCCGACGCCGCCTCGGGCATCACCGGCGGCATCACCCACGTGGACCACGGGGCGCACGTCATCGACTGAGCGCGGGGCGGGCGTGCGGGCTGCGTCCAGCAGGACATTCCCCATGTTTTCTCAAACGCCCGTCGGGTGGCGCCATCTTTCGAGGCTCCGCCTTCGGCGGAGCACCT
>CAJXLG010000335.1 GCA_913055885.1 uncultured Rhodospirillales bacterium | reverse complement strand
AGGCGCAGGATTACGAAACCGCCGAGCCGGAGGCCTGGATGGCGGCCTTCCGGGTGAATACGGTGGCGCCCTTCGTGGTGGCGCGCGCCTTCGCCGACCACGTGGCGGCGAGCGACCGTCGCGTCATGGCCTTCCTGTCCAGCCGCCTGGGCAGCATCGCCCAGAGCACGGGCGGCTTCTACCACTACCGGGCCGCCAAGGCGGCGCTCAACATGGTGGTAAAGAATCTTGCCGCCGATCTCCAGGGCCGGGGTATAACCTCCGTCGCGTTGCATCCGGGCTGGGTGCGCACCAATATGGGCGGGTCCATGGCGACCCTGTCGCCGGCGGAAAGCGTGCGGGCCCTCAAGCCGGTGATCGACGGCCTGGGGCCCGCCGACAACGGCCGCTTCATCGACCACCGCGGCGACGACCTTCCCTGGTGAGGGCCGCCGCCATGTCCGCCACGCCGCCCGGAGAGGCCCGATGACCATCAAATCCGTCCAGGACCTGCGACTCTTGGTGGTTGAGGACAATGCGCACTTCCGGGAGCTCGTGCGCACGGTCATCCGGGCCCTGGGGGTGACGGACATCGTCGAGGCGACGGAGGGCGGCGAGGCCCTGGCGCGCCTGCGCGAGTCGCCCGCCGACATCGCCATCGTGGACTGGAAGATGCAGGGCATGGACGGCTTCGACTTCATGCGCGCCCTGCGCGACGAGGCCACCAGCCCGGCGCCCTTCCTGCCGGTCATCCTGGTCACCGGCTACATGGACCCCACCCTGGCGGCGCAGGCGCGCGACGCCGGGGTCAACGAGGTGCTGGCCAAGCCCATCAGCGCCAAGAGCCTGCTGGCGCGCGTGCGCTCCGTGCTGGAGAAGCCGCGCGCCTTCGTGCGCACGGACACCTACTTCGGCCCCGACCGGCGGCGGCGCCAGGTGGCCTACCGCGGCCCCGAGCGCCGGCAGAACCGGCCGCGCCTCATCCCCGTGGAACCGGGGCAGCGGTAATCCTCTTACGAAAGTAAGAGGGCAACGCCCTTCCGGCCCCGGAAACGGCCCTGCTATGCTCTGACAGGGCCAGCCGATCAATCGAGCGGGGTGCCATCGTGGGTACCGGCGGCGTCACCATGGAGAGCGGCAAGCGGCTGGGAAGCTTCAGCCTGGAACGGCTGCACTTCCTGGTCGTGGACGACAACAAGCACATGCGCGCGCTGGTGAAGAGCATCCTGTATGCCCTCGGCTGCAAGGACGTGCTGGAGGCGGGCGACGGCGCCGATGCCTTCCGCGAGCTGCGCCACTACGCCGCCGACATCATCATCGCCGACTGGAACATGCAGCCCCTGGACGGCATCGACTTCGTGCGCCTGGTGCGCACCGGCAAGGACAGCCCCAACCCCTACGTCCCCATCATCATGCTCACCGGCCACACCGAGCTGCACCGCGTGCAGGAGGCACGCGACGCCGGGGTGCACGAGTTCCTGGCCAAGCCCATTTCCGCCAAGGCCCTGTATTCGCGCATCCGCTCCATTGTGGAGCGGCCGCGCTCCTTCATCCGCACGCGCACTTATTTCGGCCCCGACCGCCGGCGCAAACAGGTGGAGTACAAGGGGAAGGAGCGCCGCAAGGACCGCCAGCAGGCCCGCGTGGTGGACGAGCCCAAGGCCCCCAGACCCGAGCCCCGGCAGGAGGAAGCGCCGCTGGCCGACGAGGCCGATGCCGGCCTGTCGCAGGACGAGGTGGAGGCGCTGCTCGGCGGCTGACACCCTGTTGACCGGCCCCCCGCCCCCGGGCAATAAAGGGCGGGCGACGAACCACGGGCGGGTGGAACCATGACGAGTGACGGCGACGGGGAAGAGGACAACGAGGCGGAAATCATCCGGCCCTCCCCGGTCCTGAAGCAGAAGGCCGAGGCCAGCCCCAAGCTGGACGTGGACGCCCTGGAAAAGGCCGATCAGGTCATCGCCGACCTGGCGGACGACTACCTGGAATGGGTGGGCGAGGACCTGCAAAGCATCCAGGGCCACTTCGACGCCCTCACCGCCGGCGAGGGCGACCAGAAGGAGCACCTGGACGAGATCTTCCGCATCGCCCACGACATCAAGGGCCAGGGCGGCAGCTTCGGCTTCGACCTCATGACCGTCATCGGCAACCACCTGTGCCGCTTCATCGAGACCCTGGGCGGCAAGGCGGCGGACGAGGACGTGGAGGTCATCAAGGTCCACATTGACGCCATGCGCCTCGTCATCAACCAGAAGATGAAGGGCGACGGCGGCAAGGCGGGCGAACGCCTGGTCAAGGGCCTGGAGGCCGCCTCCCGCAAGGTCACCGACACGCTCAAGGGGGAGTGCTCCCGACCGCTGAAGGGCCAGCCTTTAAGCCGTCGGGATGAAGGCGCCTCCCTCCGCCGTCATTTTCACGTAGCTGCCGGGGGCGTCCTCGATGGGCGTGAGGCGGCCGCCGCCGGGGGCGCGGGCCGCCACCCGGCCGTTGGCGTACTTGCCCAGCCACTTCTGCCAGTCGGGCCACCACGAGCCCTGCACCTCCGTGGTCCCCTCGAACCAGGTGTCGGGGTCGCGCGGCAGCCTGCCGCCGCCCGTGCGCACCCAGTGGCAGTACTTGTTCTTCGCCGGCGGGTTGACCACGCCGGCGATGTGGCCCGACGCCGCCAGGACGAAGCGCACCGGGCCGCCGAGGAAGCGCGTGCCGTCGTAGGTGGCCTTCCACGGGGAAATGTGGT
>CAJXLG010000334.1 GCA_913055885.1 uncultured Rhodospirillales bacterium | reverse complement strand
CCCCACACTCTTATGATGACCCCTACCCCACACTCTTATGATGACCCCTACCCCACCCTGAGGGGAGGAGCATCGCCTGCGGGCCTTCGATGCCTGTCCCCGACCCCGATCGGGGACGCAATCGGCACGCCGCAGGCCAACACAGCGCGTCGAGCGGTGCGACAATCCGGGCTGGGCCCGTGTGGTGGCGGAGGCTGGTATTGCCAGGACACTCCCCACCCGCCTGGCGTGTACAATCATTGCGTTTTGTTGTCGTCCTTCGAGGCTCTTTTCAGAGAAAAGAGCACCTCGGAACGACGATCATACGGCGAACATGTCATCATAACCGTCATCTGAGGCGCTCCGCCGAAGGCGGAGCCTCGAAAGATGGCGCCACCGACGGGCGTTCGAGAAAACATGGGGAATGTCCTGCGCGATCGCCCCTTGACACGAGGGGGGCTGATGAAGAGATTAGGATGTGCGCCGCGACGGGGCATCGGCGAACGGAGCCCTCGGCGGCCGTGTTCCGCGGTAGCTCAGGGGTAGAGCAAGCGGCTGTTAACCGCTGGGTCGCAGGTTCGAATCCTGCCCGCGGAGCCATCCCTCCTTGCGGGGGTGTAGCTCAGTTGGTTAGAGCGCTGGCCTGTCACGCCAGAGGCCGCCGGTTCGAGTCCGGTCACTCCCGCCATTTTCGCGTCCCATCCCCGATGCGCCGCTTGCACACAAGCGCCCGGAAAGGACAGCATCGGGGATGGTCCACGCGGGTGTAGCTCAACGGTAGAGCCCCAGCCTTCCAAGCTGGTAGTGCCGGTTCGATTCCGGTCACCCGCTCCATTCCTGTTTGCTCCCCTCTGCTTTTCCCCGGCGTTCGAGGGGCGGCGCGCCGGCCCCGCCTTGACGGGTATCATCGCTGAAACAGGCGTTGACAGTATAACAACGCCTGTGTAAACGGGGCCGGGTCGGGAGCCGGGGGGCAAGACGACGCGAATGTCCGCCGGGGGAAGAACCAGGGTGACCGTGGCCGACATAAAAGGGGACCGGAACCCGGCCGCGATCGTCGTCGCGGTGGGGATGCTTGTGGCCGCTCTGGCGATGGCGCTGTCCGCGCCGGCCTTCGCGCGCGACTGCGGCCCGCTGGACGGGCGCACCGTGCGCCTGGGTGTGCTGGCCAAGCGCGGCGCCGAAGAGGCGCGCCGGCACTGGCGGCCCACCGCCCGGGCCCTTTCCAGGCGCCTCGACAACCTGTGTTTCGAGGTGGTGCCCCTGGATTTCGAGGCCCTCGGCCCGGCGGTGCGCAACAATGACGTGAGCTTCGTCCTCGCCAACCCGGCCATCTACGTCCGCCTGGAACACCGCCACGGCGTGCGCCGCATCGCCACCCTGCGCAACCGGGTGAGCGAAGGGGTCTACGACCGCTTCGGCGGCGTCATCGTTACCCGCAGGGCCAACGAGGGGGTTCGCGACCTGCACGACCTTGCCGGCGAGTCCTTCGCCGCCGTGCACGAGACCTCCCTGGGCGGCTGGCTCATGGCGCTGCGGCTCTTCCGGGACAAGGGCCTGCGCCCGCGCGACGCCTTCGACCGACTCGCCTTTCCGGGCACCCACGACGCCGTGGTGAAGGCGGTCCTGGACGGTGCCGTGACGGCGGGGACGGTGCGCAGCGACACCATCGAGCGCATGGCCGCCGAGGGCAGGATCGACCCGGCGGAACTGAAGGTGTTGCACCGGCTCCATCCGCGGGGATTCGACCTGCGGGTTTCCACACGGCTCTATCCGGAATGGCCCATGGCCGCCCTGGACCACGTGCGGCGCCGGCTGGCGGACCGGGTGGCCACCACCCTCATCGGCCTGCCGCCCGACATCACGCCCTTGACGGCCGGCTGGACGGTGCCGCGCAACTATCAGAGCGTTCACGCCCTGATGAAACGCCTGGGCCGGCCGCCCTATGGACACGAGCCGCCCACCGTGGGCGCCCTGGCGCGCGCCTACTGGCCGTGGGGTCTGGCGGTGTTGGCCGTGATGGCGGCCCTGACGGCCAGCCTCGTGGCCGCCGTGCGGCTCAACGCCCGCCTGCGCCAGCGGGAACGGGAGCGCGGCGATCTGGCCGCCATCGTCGAGGCGACACCCGATTTCGTCAGCACGGCCACGCCCGACGGCACCGCCAGCTACTACAACCCGGCGGCGCTCAGGATCCTGGGCGTGCCCGGCACGGACAATCTGCCCGACCGCGACATCCGGGCGCGTCATCCCGACTGGGGCGCCCGGCTGATCGTGGAGGAGGGCCTGCCCACGGCCGCCGAGCAGGGCACGTGGCAGGGCGAGAACATCCTGCTCGCCGCCGACGGCACGGAGATCCCCGTGTCGCAGATCATCATCGCCCATCGTGATGCTTCCGGCGCCGTCGGCCGCTATTCCACCATCATGCGCGACCTGCGGCCGGAGCGCGAGAAGGAGGAGGGGCGCCGCCAGCTCATCGAGATCCTGGAGGCCACGCCCGACTTCGTGGGCATGGTGGACATGAACCGGCGCGTTCTCTACCTGAGCGCCGGGGCGCGGCGCATGCTGGGCGTGCCGGCGTCGAAGCCCGGGAACATGGGCTTCGACATTCCGCGCGGCCTGGAGCACATGGGGCGCTGGGCCCATCCGCCCTGGGCCGAGGATCTGGTGGTCAACGAGGGCATCCCGCGGGCCCTGGAGCACGGCACGTGGTCCGGCGAGACGGCCATCTACGACGGCGACAACC
>CAJXLG010000333.1 GCA_913055885.1 uncultured Rhodospirillales bacterium | reverse complement strand
GAAGCCGAATCGCCGGTGGCCGACGAGACCTACGTGGACGGCGTGGGCCAGAACCTGCCCCTGCCCGATGCCAGCCGGGACGTGGTGGTCTTCTTCAACAGCCTGCACCACGTGCCGTCCGAGCACCAGGACGCCGCCCTGGGCGAGGCGGCGCGCGTGCTGCGGCCGGGCGGCACGGTCTACATCTCGGAGCCCGTGGCCGAGGGGCCCTTCTTCGAGGCGACACGCATCGTGGCCGACGAGACGGACGTGCGCGCCGACGCCCGGCGGGCCATCGACGCGGCGGGCCGCCACGGCCTTGAGCCGGTGGTGCGGAAGACGGTGACCCACACCACCCGCCTGCCCGATTTCGAGACCCTGTGCGAGAAGGTGGGGTCCACGGAGCCGGAACGGGCCGCCATTGTCGAGAACAACCGGAACGCCCTGTACGAGGCCTTCCACGCCAACGCCGAGCGGGACGCGGAGGGCAACTACGTTTTCGACCAGCCCATGCGCATCGACGTCCTGCGCCGGGGGTAGCGCGGGCCCGGCGCCCTACACGTCGGCGAGGGCCTCGTCCCCCACGGTGATGACCCGGTCGCGGCCCTGCTGCTTGGCCGCATACATGCGCTCGTCGGCCTTGTCCACGAGTTCCTGCCAGTCGTCGATGCCGTCGGCCGTGCGCTCCGTAAGGCCGATGCTGGCCGTCTGTTCCACGCCGTCCGCGCGCGTGCCCAAGCCGTTGCGCCGCAGGCGTTTCAGGGCGGTGGCGGCTCCCGTGGCGTCGGTCCCCGTCATCACCACGACGAATTCCTCGCCGCCCCAGCGCACCAGCATGTCCTGGCGGCGCAGGGTGCGGCGCAGGGCGTCGGCGGCGCGGCGCAGCGTCGCGTCCCCCTCCTCGTGGCCGTAGACGTCGTTCACCGTCTTGAAGTGATCCAGGTCCACGAAAGCCAGGGACAGCGGCATTCCCTGGCGCCACGCGTGACGCACCTGGAGGTCGAGAAGCTCCTCCCCCACCCGGCGGGTGAAGGCCCTGGTGAGCACGTCGTGGGCCGACTGGCTGACCAGCGCCGTCATGAAGTGGAGCTGGCTCATGCCGGCCAGGGTCGCCACCACGGCCACCAGGATGAGCAGCCACAGGGCGGCGAAGGTGGAGGCGAAGGGCATCACCTGATAGCCCAGCGCGGTCACGCCGCCCTCCGCCAGCACCATGGGCAGCGCCAGCAACGCCCCTTCGGTCGCCGTCACCGGGAAAACGGACAGGCCCGCCACCATGACGAAGGGCAGGAAGGCGTAGCCCATGGCGACGGCGCGCCCGGTGTCGCCCACCTCGGCCGCGAACGTGGCCAGGATGGGGTTGGCGATGACGAAAAAGACGGTGGGGATGACGAGCAGCAGGGTGAGCGCGCGCAACGCCACGCCGATGGTCTCGGTGTTGCCGAAACCGACGACAAGGCCCAGGAAGGCCGCCGTCGCCACCACGCGTAACAGCGCCAGGTGACCCCACATGGGCCACGGGAAGACGTAGACGTCGATGACGATCCAGAGGGGCGTGAGCAGGGCGAAAAGCGCCGCCACCATGCGCACCCGGGACACGATCAGGGATGCCCGCCGCCGCTGGACCAGCGTGGACAGGCCGCCCGGCAGCAGCAGATCAACGAATTGTTCCAGCGTGATGTCGCCGAGCACGCGGCTCAGCATGCGCTCGACGAACGGCCGCACGCACTCCGGACACCAAAGGGCCATGCTCCTCCCCCGTAGAAATCGGCTTATACTTTCGCCCCGTGCCCACAGGTCGGTCCGCCCCCAATACGCCTGGCCGCCGCCCGACGCAAGACGGAATGTGCTCCCGACGGCGGGCGCCCTACCGCCCTACCCCCACAGGGCCGGCATGGCGGGGTGCACCCGGCCCTTCTCGTACACAAGGCCGGTCTCCCGGTCCCGCTCCAGGAGCAGCGGCCCGTCCAGATCGACGAAATCCGCCAGGCCCGCGAGCAGCGTGGCGGGGGCCATGGCCAGCGACGTCCCCACCATGCAGCTCACCATGAGGGAGAGGCCGTGCGCCCGGGCGGCCTCGACGACGGCCAGGGCCTCGGTGAGGCCGCCCGCCTTGTCCAGCTTGACGTTGACGCAGCCATAGGCCGCCGGCAGGGACGCCACGTCCGCCGCCGTGTGGACGCTCTCGTCGGCGCACAGCGGAACGGGGCCCGCGTAGCCCGCGAGATCGGCGTCGTGCCTCGCGGGCAGCGGCTGCTCCACCAGGTCCACCCCGAGGCGGCCGAGCTCGCCGGCCACCCGGTCCAGGAGCGCCCGGTCCCAGGCCTCGTTGGCATCGGCGATGAGGCGGGCGGCGACGGCGTTGCCGCGCACGGCGCGCATCCGCTCCACCACCCGCTCGCCGTCCAGCTTCACCTTCAGGAGCGGCGCCCCGAAGCGCCGGCCCGCGGCGGCACCCATGCACTGGGGCGTGTCCAGGCTGATGGTGACGGCGGTGACGGCGGGTTCCGGCGGCCGCAGCCCGGCGAGCCGCCACGCCGGCTGTCCGGCGCGCTTGGCCTCCAGATCCCACAGGGCGCAGTCCACGGCATTGCGCGCCGCCCCGGGCGGCTGCCGCAGGCGCAGCCCCTCGCGGTCGAGGCCGTCGGCCACGGCCGGCCCCAGGGCTTCCACGGCCGCCACGACGCCTTCCACCGTCTCGCCGTAACGCGGATAGGGCACCGCCTCGCCCCGGCCGGCCTGGCGGCCGTTGTCCACGCGCGCCACCACC
>CAJXLG010000332.1 GCA_913055885.1 uncultured Rhodospirillales bacterium | reverse complement strand
CGCCAAGGAGAACGTCCAGTACATGGAGGTCCGCTACTCCCCGCTTCTGCACTCCCAGAACGGCCTCTCCTTCCCGGTCATCGTCGAGTCGGTCGCCGAGGGGCTCCGCGAGGCAAAACGCCAGTACGGCATCATGAGCGGCCAGATCATCTGCGGGATCCGACACATCACGCCGGAGTCGTCACTCCGACTCGCCGAACTCTGCGTGGCCTTCAAAGACAAGGAGGTCGTCGCCTTCGATCTCGCCGGCGCCGAGGCCGACAATCCTCCCAAAGACCATCGCGAAGCCTTCTACATTATCCGCAACAACAACGTGAATCTGACAATCCACGCCGGCGAAGCCTACGGTCCCGAGAGCATCCACCAGGCCATCCACATCTGCGGGGCCCATCGGATCGGCCACGGGGTGCGGCTGCGCGAGGACGGCGCGCGGATGATCTCGTACGGCACCTCGAGCTATGGCTACGACGTACGCTGCGCCAATGACTTCAAGGTGTTCACCAACATCAACTCCGCCATGGTCGATCCCAAGGCGTTCGACGAGGCGAGCTTCATCGACATGGCGGCGGACGTGTGCATTATCCCGCCGAATTCCTTCGCCCTTGCGCGCACCATCGAGTACTTCCGCATCCCGCGCAACGTGCTCACCATCTGCCTGGGCAAGTCCACCTACGCGCGCTGCGGCATCATCGTCAACGTCACGCCGCTGGAGCCGGAGTGGGAAGGCCACGTCACCCTGGAGTTCTCCAACACCACGCCGCTGCCGGCGAAGGTCTACGCCAACGAGGGCGTGTGCCAGTTCCTCTTCCTTCAGGGTGCCGATCTACCGGAGACCTCCTACGCCGACCGCGGCGGCAAGTATCAGGGCCAGCGGGGCGTCACGCCGCCCCGGCCGTAGAGGTTAGGACATGGACCGCATCCGCATCCGTGGCGGCCGCCCCCTGGAAGGCCGCGTGCCCATCGGGGGCGCCAAGAACGCCGCCCTGCCCCTCATGGCCGCCAGCCTGCTCACCGACGAGCCGGTGACGCTCGCCAACCTGCCCCATCTGGCCGACATCTCCACCATGGCCAACCTCCTGGCCCGGAACGGCGTGGAGATGGGCATGAACGGCGACATGCCCGACGGCCACACGGGCCGCGTGGTGTCCCTCCAGGCACGCGACGCGGCCGACCGCACCGCCCCCTACGACCTGGTGCGGCGCATGCGCGCCTCCGTCCTGGTACTGGGGCCGCTGCTGGCGCGCTACGGCGAGGCGCGGGTGTCGCTGCCCGGCGGCTGCGCCATCGGCACACGCCCCGTGGACCTGCACCTGCAAAGCCTCCAGGAGCTGGGCGTCGAGGTGGAAATCGAGGGCGGCTACATCCACGCCCGGGCGCCCCGCGGCCTCAAGGGCGCCACCGTCATCTTCCCCTTCGTTTCCGTGGGCGCCACGGAGAACCTGCTCATGGCCGCGGCCCTGGCCGACGGTGAGACGGTGCTCCAGAACGCCGCCCGGGAACCGGAGGTGGGCGACCTGGCGCGCTGCCTGCAAGGCATGGGCGCCGATATCGAGGGCATCGATTCGCCCACCCTGCGCGTGCGCGGGGTGGGAAGCCTCCGGGGCACGCGCCACGACGTCATCGTGGACCGCATCGAGACGGGCACCTACCTCATTGCCACGGCCGTCACCCGGGGCCACGTGCTCCTGGAGAACGCCCGCCTCGACCTGACGGCGGCGCTGGTGAAGGCCCTGGACGAGGCGGGCGTCACCATCACGGAGACGGACGCGGGCGTGCTGGTGGACGCACGCGACCGGCGGCTCACGGGCGTGGACGTCATGACGGAGCCCTACCCCGGCTTTCCCACGGACATGCAGGCCCAGTTCATGGCCCTCATGGCCACGACCGGCGGCGCTTCCATGATCACGGAGACCATCTTCGAGAACCGCTTCATGCACGTTCCCGAGCTGCGCCGCATGGGCGCCGACGTCACGGTGCACGGCGCCTCGGCCATCGTGCGCGGGGTGGAGCGGCTGTCCGGCGCACCCGTCATGGCGACGGACCTGCGCGCCTCCGTCTCCCTCATCCTGGCGGGGCTGGCAGCGCACGGCACCACGGAAGTGAACCGGGTGTACCACCTGGACCGCGGCTACGAGCGCCTGGAGGACAAGCTCGCCCAGTGCGGCGCCGACATCGAACGCGTGAAGGAGTGAGCCATGGCCGACGGCGGCGACAACGCCCCCGATCCCCTGATCATCGCCCTGCCCAAGGGGCGCATCCTGGACGAGGCCATGCCCATCCTGCGCGGCGCGGGCATCGAGCCGGAAGCCGAGTTCGACAGCGAAAAGAGCCGCAAGCTCCATTTCGCCACCAACCATCCGCACATCGCCATCATCCGGGTGCGCTCCTTCGACGTGGCCACCTTCGTCGCCTTCGGCGCCGCCCACATGGGGCTGTGCGGCGCCGACGTGACCATGGAGTTCGACTACCCGGAGATCTACGCGCCGCTCGACCTGGGCATCGGCTATTGCCGGCTGTCGGTGGCGGAGCCCGCCGAGCTGGGCGCCCGCGACGACCCGGCGCGCTGGTCGCACGTGCGCATCGCCACCAAGTATCCCGAATCCACCCGGCGCCACTTCGCCGCGCGCGGCGTCCAGGCGGAATGCATCAAGCTCAACGGCGCCATGGAGCTGGCGCCCGGGCTGGGCCTGTGCGAGCGTATCGTGGACCTGGTCTCCACGGGCACCACCCTGAAGGCCAACGGCCTGGTG
>CAJXLG010000331.1 GCA_913055885.1 uncultured Rhodospirillales bacterium | reverse complement strand
CGCGGGCCCGCGAGCCGGTGGTGCCCGTGGAAGAACGCACGGACATGGTGGAGATCGAGGGGCCGCTGGACCGGGCGCAGGCGGACGCCGAGGCGCACCGCTGCTTCTCGTGCGGCAACTGCATGGCGTGCGACAACTGCTGGACCTTCTGCCCCGACAGCGCGGTCATCAAGACGGCGGCGCAGGCCACGGACGGCTCCCACTACGTCTTCGACTACGACTACTGCAAGGGCTGCGGCCTGTGCGCTCGCGAGTGTCCGGTGGGCTTCATCGAGATGGTGGACGACACCTGATCAAGAATATGTCCTTTCCCCTCGCCGGCGAGGGAGAAAGGAAAGATCTGAGAGGGGGGGCAGGCGTAATGTTAGGAATTCCATAAATACGGGGTTTGAAGATATTGAAGGTGTAGAGGCCCCCTCTCCCGCTGACACGCTGTCCTTCACGCTCCCATCTCGTCCACGTCCACGCCCAGGGAGTCCAGGAAGGCGTCCACGGCGTTCTCGGCCTCGTCGCCCTCCGATCCGTCGGCCCCGCCTTCGCCGCCGCCGTCGCCCTGGTCCACGGCCTCCCAGGTGTGCACCGGGGCACCCAGGGCCTCGTCGATGGCCTCCACCAGCTTGTCGCGCACCACGGGCTTGATGACCCAGCTCTGCATGCCCGCCTCGGCGAAGGCCTTGCGGCGTTCCGGCATGGCGTCGGCGGTGACGGCCACCACCGGCGTGTCGGCGGCATCCGTGTCGAGGTTGCGGATGGCCCGCGTGGCGTCCAGGCCGTCCATTTCCGGCATGTAGATATCCATCAGGACGGCATCGTAACGATCCCCCTTGAGGGCCTCCACGGCCGTGCTGCCGTCCGCCACGCTCGCCACGGTGTGCCCGAGGGCGTTGAGATGGGCCTGCAACAGGGCGCGATTGACCTGGTTGTCGGCGGCGACGAGCAGCGTGAGCGCCTGATGCGCCACCGGCCGGCGGGCGCTTTCCTCGCCGCCGCGGCTCGCCGGCTTGGGCGATTCGGCGGCCTT
The DNA here is from genome assembly GCA_913055885.1 of uncultured Rhodospirillales bacterium. Lineage (GTDB taxonomy): Bacteria > Pseudomonadota > Alphaproteobacteria > Rhodospirillales > CAJXLG01 > CAJXLG01. The sequence goes on along the minus strand of CAJXLG010000331.1, from coordinate 1,782 downwards.
GAGGGGCAGATGGAAGCGGAAGGTGCTGCCCGCCCCCTCGATGCTTTCCAGGGCGATGTCGCCGCCCATGAGCTCGACGAGCTGGCGCGACACGGAAAGCCCCAGGCCCGTGCCCCCGTAGCGCCGGGTGGTGGAGGTGTCCGCCTGGGTGAACTTGGCGAACAACTTGTCCTGCACCTCTCCGGAAATGCCCGGCCCCGTGTCGTGGACGGCGGCATGAAGGGTCCAGCCCGTGTCGGCCGGCTCGGCCGACAGCTCAAGAGCCACGTGCCCTTCCTCCGTGAACTTCAGGCCGTTGCCGATGAGGTTGAAGAGCACCTGCCGCAGGCGGACGGGGTCGCCCTGCGCCCAGTCGGGCACGCCGTCGCCGATGGACAGCCTGAGGGCCAGATCCTTGCCCTCGGCGCGCGGGCGCAGCAGGTCGATGACGTTGCGCGCCACTTCCTGGGGATCGAAGTCCACGGATTCAATTTCCAGGCGCCCCGCCTCGATCTTGGACAGGTCCAGGATGTCGTTGAGGATGGCGAGCAGGGATTCGGCCGAATCCTTCACCGTCCGGGCGTAGTCGAGCTGCTGGTTGTCCAGCGGCGTCTCCAGGAGCAGCTCGGCCATGCCGATCACCCCGTTCATGGGGGTGCGGATCTCGTGACTCATGGTGGCCAGGAACTCGGACTTGGACCGGTTGGCCGCCTCGGCGCGCTGTTTCTCGCGGGCGTAGTCCTCGGCGAGCGCCGACATGCGGGCCGCCTGGTCCTGGAGCTGGGCCCGCGACTGCTCGATCTCCTCAAGGTAGCGCGTGAGCCGCGCCTCGTTTTCCTCGAGCTTGTGCTGCTGCTGCTTGAGGGTGGTGATGTCGTCGCCCACGGACTGGTAGGCCGTGACCCGCCCCGTCGCGTCGAAAAAGGCGCGCGTCTTCCACCAGATCCACACGGTGCTGCCATCGTTGCCGGGAATCTCCTCTTCCATTTCGGCGACGGGTCGGTCGCGCGACAGGGTGTTCAGGTGCTCGCGGAAACGTTCCCAGGTGTCGCCGTCCAGGATCTCCGGGAGCCGGCTGCCCACCACGAAATCGGCGGGAACGCCCATGTACTCGCCGAACCGGCGATTCGCCAGCGTGATGGTGCCGTCGGTGTTACAGCGCACGATGGCCGCCGTCTGGTCGTCCAGGGCGGCCTGGAAGCGCGCCCGGCTCTGCCGGATCTGCTGCTCGATGGCCTTCTCGTGGGTGATGTCGCTGCCCGTGCCGCGATAGCCCCGGAAGGTGCCGGCGTCGTCATAAACGGGAACGCCGCTCACCCGGAAATGCCGGATGCGGCCGTCGGCGGCCCGGATGGCGTACTCGGCGTTGCGGAACGACTGGCGCTTTTCCATGGCTTCCAGGTTCTCCCGGAAGGCGGGGCCGGCGTATTCCGGCGCCACGATTTCTTCCGGCGCGTGGCCGATGACCCGCTCGCGCGGGATGCCCGTGAGCTCCTGGAAACGGTCGGAGAGGAAGGTCATGCGGCGCTGGTCGTCCGCTTCCCAGAACCAGTCCGAGGCGGCCTCGGCGAAATCGCGCAGGCGCCGCTCCGTCTCGCGCAGCGCCACTTCCGTGCGCTTGCGGGCAATGGCGTGGCGGATGGCGCGCCACAGCACCTCGGAATCCGCCCGCTCCTTGGTCAGGTAGTCCTGGCAGCCGGCCTCCAGGGCCTGGGTGGCGATGCTCTCGTCGTCCAGCCCCGTGAGGACGATGATGGGCAGCCTTGGCGCCCGCTTCTGCACCACGTCCACCGCCTGCAGGCC